>JAHBSH010000099.1 GCA_019639215.1 Acidobacteriota bacterium | reverse complement strand
CGGTTTCCATCCATATCCGCTGATGTCATCGAGCATACCAAGTTTTGCACCCGCGGTTTCAAATGCCCGAGCATTGCTCTTGATCAAAAACCCTTTCGTGGTTTCCAGATCCTGGGCCGTGAATGTTTTTGGATAAGCTTCGAGAATTTCCTTGATCAGCTGGAGCGATTCAAGAGTGACGTTACTCCTCACACCGCTGCCGATGGTGAACAGTCCGGAGTTAGAACTTCCTGAAAAACTTGAATTAATTCCGTATGTATAGCCTTTTCCTTCACGAAGTTCCTGCGTCAAACGTGAGGCAAAACCGCCGCCGCCCAGTATGTAATTTGACACGACCGCCGGATAAAATCCTGCATCTGTTTCTGCAAGCGCAGGATAGCCGATCCTCAAAACGGATTGTGCGGCATTTGGCACATCATAAAAATAGACCTGAGCTTTTGAAGGTGCTGCCGGAACCTTGTAGCTTGGCAATTTTACATCCTTCTTTTTCCATTTTGTGTTCAGGCTCTTTAACGAAGATGTAACTTTACTTTGGCTGATGTCACCGACAACGTGCATCCTTGCAACCGAAGGCGAGATGTTCTTCTCATAGAAAGCCTTCAGATCGGCTAACGTCATAGCATTGACAGAATCTATCGTTCCGGTATTGTTCTTTGCAAAAACATTGTCCTGTCCGTATGTCAACTTATTGAACTCGGTCTGAGCGATCATGTTCGGATTAGCTGCCATCTGACGTATCTGATTAACAGTGCTTTGCTTGATCAATTCCAGTTCTTTCTCATCCCATCGCGGTTCTAGCAGCATTTCTTCGACCAATGCCAGCGTTGCGTCGTAATTTCTTGCCAGAGTATTTCCGCTGATAGTGATCGATTCTTTTGAACCGCTAATATTTACATTTGCTCCGAGCTGCTGAATCGCTTCTTCCAGTTCCTGCGGTGTTTTATTTTTTGTACCAAAGTTCATCAGCCGGGCCGTAAGAGCTGCAGAACCTTGCTTATCTGCTGCCTCGACAAGCTGTCCGCCGTCTATGGTTATGTTGAATTGAACGAGCGGCACTTCCTGATTTTGTATACCAAAAATCCTCATGCCGTTAGACAATTTATCTTGCCAAACTGTCGGGATCTTTATTTCAGGAGCTTTACCGTAAGCCGGTTCTACGCTGCGGTCAAAGCTTGAAGGTGTTTTTTGATATTCAGCGTTTACGTTCGGGTCAACTGCATCTTCGGCACCCTGTACGATCGGTTCAATAACAACCTCAGCTGTCTTTGAATCTTTCAAAGCAAGCTTTGCCTGCCCTTTAGGAACAAAGCTTGTGGCAATGTAATTCTTGCCTTTAATGTACTTTTCGTAAACACGCTTAACGTCGCCGGTAGAAACTGCAAGTATATTCTTGATATCTTGCTCTACAAATCCGGGATCACCGGCAAACATAGCATAATGTGTCAACGTTGCTCCTTTGCCCAGCACACTGGACAAGGAATTATAGAATTGTGTTTCTTGTCCGGCCTTTATCCTTTCAAGGTCTTTTTCAGAAATACCTTCTTTCTCAAACTTTGCAAACGATTCGTTGACCGCGGCCAGAACATCATCAAGGTTTTTTTCCGCAAATGCCGTTACGGACAAATGCATCTGTCCGGCTAATTCCGAGGTTCTATTGAACATAGCAGCTCCTGATGTCAGCTTTTTATCTTCCACCAAAACCTGATAGAACGGAGCTTTTTTGCCACTGGTCAAATACGTCGATAAAACATCCAGTGCATATGAATCTGCATGAAACTCTTCGACGGTCGGCCATGCGAGCGTCAATTGAGGAAGACGTGCGAAATTGTCTTCGTGCATCAATCTGATGTTTTCTTTGACGACGCCGGGACGCTTGGGTAGACGCTCTATTGCCGGGCCGCGTTTTATCTCATCAAAATATTTATGAACCCATTTTTTTGCCTGCACGGGATCAAAATCACCGGCAACAGTTAAAATAACATTGTTCGGAACGTACCAATTTCTGAAAAATTCTTTTACATCTTCAAGTTCAGCATTTTGCAGGTCATCAAGTGACCCTATCACCTGCCAATTGTACGGATGGTCGGTCGGATATAGGGCTTTATCGATCACATACGAAGTATGCCCGTAAGGTTGATTGTCCACACCCTGACGCTTTTCATTCTTTACGACCTGTTTTTCCTTGGAAAGCACCGGATCGGTAACTGTATTTATGAACCAGCCGAGCTTGTCTGCTTCTGCCCAGAGCATTTTTTCAAGTGCATCATTCGGCACGGTCTGAAGATAGTTCGTGCGGTCGCGGCTCGTCGAACCGTTGGCTCCGGAACCGCCTATCCTCGCGGAGAGTTTGTCGAGGCCGCCTTTGCCCAGATTCTCCGACTCCAAGAAGAGCAGATGCTCGAACAAATGTGCAAAACCCGTTCGGCCTTCTTTTTCGCGGGCCGACCCAACGTGGGCAGTAAGCGAGACAGCAACGACAGGATCGCTGCGATCAATATGAAATATCACGTCTAACCCATTGGCCAGCGTGAATTTTTCATAATCTATCTTGAACGAAGGTTTCGCTGCCGTTTGAGCCGGCACGTTAGAAACACACACAGAAAATAAACAGACGAGTGCGACGACAAAACTTTTGATATTGGTTCTCATAATTATCCTGAAATATTTTGCATAGACGTAATTATTCTACGAAATTGCGTAACCTTTGGGTTTCAATTTGATGCTTTCATTTTCCCCAAAAAAAGTATTCCTGATGATAGTTTTTTACTATATCATCCGCATTCTTTAATGGCGTCCTAATGAACGCCGATAAATACTAACGGCCGTATATCGGCCTAAATAATAAAGGAGCAATCTTAATGAACACGACAAAGAAAGAGAACAAGAAAATGAACGGCTTTACGCTGATCGAACTGTTGCTGACTACCGCAACAACTGCTGTCCTTATCGGACTACTGTTGCCTGCGATACAAAACTAACATCGTTACGTGAGCTTGGAAATGCCGGACTTGTTCTTTAAGAGCAAGTCCGCTTTTTAGTGCAGACTTTACCCTCGTCACTCGTCGATCACGGGTTCTTGTTTCCGCGTCTTTCTTCTGTCAGCCTTCCATTGTTTGCGGACGGCGGCAACATCGAATTTATCATTTTTGCCATCGCGCATATTTTCCACTTCGTGCTGAACGCGGGCAGCTATCAATCTATATGCTTCGGCATTTGGAACGCCTTCGACCATATCTCGCAGCTCTTCATATTCTAAAAAGCGGCCGACCCTTGCTCCTACTTTCGCACCAATGCTTTTTCTTGCCGGGATCGTCATTCCTTTCGGATAGGCTTCGAAGGTTCCCGAAAGATGTATAGGCAAAATACCTATCTTCTGATTCAATGCCAGATAACCGATGACCGGTTTGAATTCAGCGATCTCGCCCGTGACCGACCGTGTTCCTTCAGGAAAGATAAGAGCGTTGTAGCCTTCGTGCAGAATGCGTGTCACATGACGCAGCGATTGCCGCAGACTGCCCGCACGCTCTATTGGAACAAGCGTCGTAAAATTGTTCATATACGCCCGCTTGTATTTGGTATCGAACCAATAATCAGCAGCAGCTACTGCGACGGTCTGCTCTCCTACCTCTTTGCCAAGAGCACGTTTTACAAGGCCTGTATCGATGTGAGATGCATGGTTAGGAGCGACAATGAAGTTAACATGCTGCGGAACATTAACCTGTCCTTCGATAGTAGTATCCAAAACCGTCGAATAAAGCTGATCTTGGGCCAGATCGACCACCGCATTGCCAACTCTTCTCACCAAAGCAGGCACGTACAGATCTTCTTCCTCTTTATTTTCCTCGATGCCGGGTTCGTCAGCCAGTTTTTTTGTCTTGTCTTGACGCTGCACGACGGTCAGCAGTTCGCGAACGGTCTGTACTTCGTCCAAAGTATCCGGTGACAGCACTTTTCCTCCTGCATCTTCGACCGCAGCCTGCAATTCGACAAACATAAGCGAATCAAATCCAAGGTCCGACAACCTGTCGTCCAGTCCTACATCGGAAAGCGGACGGCTGGAAACGCTTGCTACGATCTTTCTTATCCACAGCGCATTATCATCGCCCTTTGATTCGATCACAGACTTGGTCTTTTTCTTTGAGCGTTCCTCCAGTGTTTGGAGCATCTCCAAGACCTCGGGCCGTTTTACTTTTCGCGTGGCGGTTCGCGGCAGCTCAAACGGCGTGATACGAAGTATCTTTACACGTTTGAAAAAAGGAAGCGTCGCTGATACCTCACGGAAATGCACCTCGATCTTTTTGTTGACCTCGGCCCGCGACAGAGCGATATCGTGTTCATAATCCGGCACGACCAATGCCGCGACCTTTTCGCCACCGTCGTCCTCAGGCATCCCGACCACACTCATTTCCTTTATATGCGCAAATTTATTGTAAATTTCCTCTATCTCATCGGGATATATATTCTTCCCGTTCGAATCGATTATCACGTCCTTTGAGCGGCCAACAATATAGAGATTTCCGTCCTCATCAAGCCGTCCCAGATCGCCGGTCCGCAACCATCTGTCCTTCATAACTGCATCGGTCGCATCCTGGTCATTGTAATAACCAAGCATTATGTTCTGGCCGCGTGCCAGAACCTCTCCGACACCGCTTTCGTCAGGTGAATCTATCTTTACCTCCACACCTGGCAATGGTTGGCCGACACTGCCTTTCTGTAGTTTATTTCCCGGACGAGCCACCGTTAGCACAGGCGATGATTCTGTCAGGCCGTAACCTTCTAAAACAGTAAAACCAAGCCCGTGCAGATCTTTTTGTATCTTTTCGCTCAACGCTGAGCCGCCGGAAATAAGGTAACGCATTTTCCCGCCCATACCTTGGTGAATTGGGAAAAATACGACCGGGCCGAGGTTAAAAGGAGTGTTATCACGTATCCATGAGTTGAACTCAATTACATTATCGGCCATATCAGCGAGCCAGTCGCCGCGTTCGCGAAGCCGCGTTTTGATCCGGCGATGCAGCATCTCCCACAAGGCCGGAACACCGACCATTCCCGTAACATGCCCGTTCTCTATCGTGCGGGAAAGATCCTCAGCGGTCAGATCGTTCAGATATGTTATCTGGGTGCCGTTGGCAAACGGCGTCAGAAATCCTGCCGAGAATTCAAAGGTGTGGTGCATCGGCAAAACTGAAAGGACGCCGTCCGTAAGATCCATATCCAGAATGCTCGAAAGCATCGAGATCATATTGGTAAAGTTCTTATGCGAAAGCATCACTGCCTTTGGCTTGCCGGTCGTGCCGGACGTAAATATCAGCGAAGCAACCGCATTCGAAAGAACCTTTGGCGGAAGCATTGCCAACCTTTGAGCTTCCTCGGTCTCGCTCGGCATTTCAAAAACTTCATCGAACATCCAAACAACCGGACCACGGGCATCCTGCTCTTTTCCGGAACTCCCTTCCTTACCAAGAGACGACGACCGCGTTTCGCTGTCGGGGTGGTTCTCCGCAGTAGAAGGAAATGCCTCTGCCAATTTCTCCCGCAGATCAGGATTCTCTGCGTCCAGCTTCGGCGACATCACGATCGCCTTTACTTCTGCTGCCTTTGCAAAATTTATTATGTCTTCGACAGAACTTGACGGATCGATCGGAACAGCTGTCGCACCGGCTTTAAGTATCCCAAAATAGGTCATTCCCCATTCGGGCATGTTATTTGAGAAAAGGATCACCCGGTCGCCTTGCTCGATCCCCTTATGAGCAAAAAATCCGCCTGCTCGCAGCGTCAATTCGCGGACATCTTCGTATGTGTATTGTTCACGTCGCCCGTTGCGTTCGATGCGCATCGCAACTCGCGTCGGGAACCTTTTAGTTGCGGTATCAAAAAGATCAAGAAGGTCCTTGTAAGTATGCTGCCGTTTCTCAACGCCCTTGAGTTCTTCTTCAAGGGTCGGAAGAACCCATTTTTTCATCCCCGGGAAATGCACTTTCAGCCAATAGTCATACCAATCCAGTTTTTCCGGATACCATGGCAAAAGATGCTTTTCTTTTTCTTTTACCATCGCCATCAGCGCCCGAACGTTATCCGAACGATAGAGGTATGCGTTGTCCACCATAAAGGGCTTGAACATTGCAAAAGCGTCGATGGTTTCCTGCGTTGTGCGTTTGAATTCTTCTGTCGATTTCTTCAGATCGGAGATTATGTTGCCGATGCGGCCTCCGCCCCAACGCGGCGTCGCCTTATCCATCAGGTCATCAGCACGCTTGGCCAGTTTATTCAGCATCGGTGCCGAGGTCAGTTCATACGTCCTCTGTTTTACCGGCGCCGCCTCGATCATTGCCGAAAGCTTGTTGGTTATTTTGTTTCCGGTCTCTTTTTCGTCAAAATGCTGGCGTTTATAAAGCCCGACCAGC
This sequence comes from Acidobacteriota bacterium, assembly GCA_019639215.1. Taxonomy (GTDB): domain Bacteria; phylum Acidobacteriota; class Blastocatellia; order Pyrinomonadales; family Pyrinomonadaceae; genus OLB17. The sequence continues at coordinate 4,449 of JAHBSH010000099.1, read as the reverse complement.
CCGACGATACGCTTCATATCGTTCGGATTGGAGTCGCCCGATGACGACTGGAAAACAAGCGGCGGGTTATCATCGACCAGAACATTCATCGTGGCCGCGAGTATAACGCCCGAAACCATATCGACCGGAATTACGTCCAGCACAAGTTTTTCATTTACCGGAATGACCGGCTGGCCGCGAAGAGCGATCAGAATAAGAGGAGCGGTCGTGGTAAAGCCTTCGTTCCAGCCGGGGAAAGGATAGCTTTGCGAAGATTCGACGATCGAAGGCCGCACGAGCGTCTTTACAATGTCGTCCTGTCCGGCAATGACCTGCTCGGCAAGCGATTTTGAATAGGTATAAATATTCGTCCAGCCCCAATATTCAGCGCGGGCGGCACCAAGTTCTGTCGTGCGTTCGCGGATCCACATCTTGCGTTCGCGAAAGATGGCAGATTTCAATTCAGATTCATCATCAGGGTCACGGCCTTCTTCGATAAAGCGTTTGCGCGCCTGTTCGCGAAACTTCGCGGCCTGCACGGCGTCGTCGGCTTCCTGGCGAGCTTGTTCTGATAATCTGGCACAATCCTGCACCTCACGATTTACGTCAAATGTCGTCCCGACCAGTTCATTCTTTCGCGGAAAGTAACCGACGACAGGTTCGTTTTCCCAGATCGCACCTGAACGCTTTCCGGCAACGAAACAGGTCGAAACATGAACGACACGCGGCTTTTTCATCATACGCGCCAGTTCGATGATGTTGTTAGAACCGTTGATGTTGGTTCGCAAGGCGGATTCGAGCGGCGGGTTGAACGTCACGTTTCCGGCGCCGTTCAATATCACGTCGCAATCCTGCATTATCTCGCGAGCCTGCTCTTCGCTCATGCCCAGATATTGATTGCCGACATCGCCATTTACCGGAACGACCTTTTCCTTGATGAAATCCTCAAATCCTTCACCGTATTTTTCACGCAGTGGATCGAACGTCGGCGATGTAACGATGCTCGTCCAAAACCGTATCTTCGATTCATTCTCGTCACGAGCCCTGACCGTCGCATAAACCTTTCCCACATCAGGAAAATTGTGGAGCAGCATCGACAACGTAACCTTGCCGACAAACCCCGTCCCGCCGATAAAAAATATCTTCTTACCCTTGAATATCTCTGTTGGTGATAATTTCATCTATCTTCTCTGCGTGCGGCTACTACCACAACAAGGCCTTTAATAACAATCTGCAAGAATGCACTTTTATTGTCCGGAATCAGTCATCGGCTGTTTTCTTTCAGCTACTTCAATAAGATCGTCGGCCAGAAGCATTCTGGCTCGCGCCTGAACACGCCTGACAACTCTTGCCCTTTCCCGCTCGTCAACATTATCTACAAATACTATCTCCAACTTTTCCGAAGGTTGTTTTGCGTTGTCTTCGCCGGGAATCTGTTCAGCCCAATTGATCTCCAAAATTTGCGGGATCAAATCCTTGGTCTCATACAAAAATCTCACTTTGGGATCGGACCTCTCTTGCAGCTGTTTAAGTTGACTTTCCAGGTCCTGTATCCTACCTGCCCGTTCATCTGTTTGCACCTGCAAAACCCTAACACTCTCAGACAGATTGGTTACCACATCTGTATTCAGTCTCCTGAATTCATCAATAGATACGTTCAATTGAACGGTCTGCAGACGAAGATCTCCTAGGCCATAACTATTCAACGATGTCTGGAGCCGTTGACGTTCTTCATTGGTTATCTCATCCCCGACAATATACACCTTTAGCACCTTCTGGCCTTCACTTTCAGAAATCTCCCATTTGAGCGGTTGGCGGTTATCTCGACGACATTCGATCTCAACGAAACTTTCGACCGAGCCTTTTTCCCGTACATCATCAACTACTCTCCAAAAAATGACCGCGCTAGGAAGGATCGTGATGACAACGAATCCGATTATGACCCGTTTGACCTGTATATCTGTCTCGCCGTCCGGCAACTCTTTTCTTGGAAATCGCAGCATTACTGCAACGAGATAGGTCGCAAGGGCAATAAAAACTGCGTTTAAGAAAAAAAGATAAAAGGCCCCTAAGAAAACCGGTGTATTATAATTTGCCAATCCAAAACCAGCAGTACACAACGGTGGCATCAATGCCGTAGCAATAGCAACACCGGGGATGGCATTTGTTTTATTACGTCGCGACCCCGCGACAATGCCGGCCACGCCTCCGAAAAAAGCAACCCCGACATCAAGAAGAGTAGGTGTTGTTCGCGCACTCAGTTCAGTTGTCATCTGACTGAGTGGTGATATCCAAAAGTAGATAACGCTTGTCAGCAACCCAAGAAAAGCTGCAATAGCCAGATTTTTAAGAGAACTGCGTAACATTCCTCTGTCAAATATTGCAGTGGCCAGACCAACACCAAGAATAGGTGACATCAAAGGAGATATCAGCATGGCCCCAATGATCACCGCAGTAGAATTAACATCCAATCCGATTGATGCAAGAATGGCTGAGCATATCAGCATCCAAATATTTGAGCCGCGAAGTCGGACACCTTGCCTGATCTCAGTAATGGTGCCTTCAACATCGGTGCCGCGTAACAACCCAAAAAATCGGCGAAGCCACGCGAACACAGGATTGTTCTGTGCTATATCTGCCATTTGTTTACATTTCAATCACGACCGGCTGCTCATGTACAACCCGATCGCTCCCGTTTTACTATTCAAATTCCAATCACTCACATTACACAGCCCGATGATCGGTTGGTGGAGCATTGTGTTCTCGGCGTTACAGCCAATGTAACATCGAGCCTTTAGCTTAAGCCTAACCTTTTTCCGGAGAACTGCAATCCGATCGCTGTTGCGATAGCGGCAACGGTCAAGTTGGCTAAAATACAACATATTGCTCCGAAAAGTGCGTTCAATACCGCAGTGAACTTCGTACCGGTACTTTGCCTATGTTTCACGATCTTGTAACCCTGAGTTGCCAAAACCGTCAATGGCCATATGCCTAAAATAATTCCGATGATCAGGAGAATTACGAGCACCGGGATCGCAGCAATAAATAATCCGAAAAAAGCAGCGGAATCGGGCAAGCCTAGATTGCCAAGAAAGGCCGCAGTAATAAACCATAAGACGATCAAAATAGCGGCAACGTACACACCGGCGAACAAGGAGATCACTCCGGTCACGAATATTGACACGGCCAAACTCAAACTCCCGATTGTTGCCCGCTTAGAAAACGTTCCAACTGATTGTCGCGAAAGTTGGCTCGCTTGGATAAGCATCACCACAAGCGTACATATCGCAAAGACCAAAGATGTCGGAATTCCGAACCCTAGTACCTGATATAACTCGCTTGCGTTCATGTTTTCTCTTTACGCAGTCAAATACGTGGCGTCACTCAGTAGAGACTTAGTCACTCACATTACACAGCCCGATTATCGGCTGGTGGAGCATCGTTATTTCGGCGTTGCGGCCCATGTAGCTGCGGGCCATGGCGACTGCTTCGGTCAGGTTGTCGGCTCGTTCCCAGCCGAGCATTTCCGGAACGTGGGCGTTTTCGGCTCCGGCGACGATCACCTTGCCGACGTGCTGGCGGCCGTTTTCGCCCCAATACCACATAAAGAACGGGTGCGCTCCGTGATAGGCGTTGCCGCGCCGATACATTTCGATGTAGGCGGGATTTTCGGCAAATTCGCGTTCGTATTTTTCGCGCAGGTAAAATGCGTCGCGCGATTCGGGCAATAATCGGTGGAAAAATTCGATATACGACGGGTGAAAATTATGATCGAATTCGTCAAAACACGGATGCGTAATAATCATTACACCGCCTTTTCTTAAGAGAGGTTTGTTGCGATACATATTGAAATGATAGCCGAGAGCCATCACCTGCACGAGCAACGGATTGAGCGCGGAATAGACGTTATACGGCGAAATGTCGGGAATTCCCGAGATCAAAATGTCGCACTGACCTTTGACCGGAATTTCGTATTGTTGGTAATTTTTCTCCAAAATCTTGTCGTGAACGGGTTCGGTTCGTCCGGCGTAACAGGCGATCAATTCATACTGCGCCGGAATTGCGTGGAGAAGTTTGCGCCGCGCTCCTCTGGGCAGTTTTGAAAATGTCTTGTTCATCGCTTCCCATTTCATGCGGTCCATGAACGTAAATTCGTCTTCGTTGCGCGTCAAAATGTCGTAACCGTCGGAAAACATTTTGTTGTTGAGCGCGGTTTCGATATGAAAAACCTTGCAATGCTCGTCAACCAATTTGCCGAGACGAATGACTTTGTGATTGAGTTCCGACGCGGGCGGATCCATATAAGAATCGGAATCGAGAATCGTCTGCGGCTCGTGATGCGCCCGCAGAGATTCGTAATCGCACAAGCCCACAGCAACCGATTTATGCCCGCCGTCCATCGGCACGAGATTTATATTCAGATAGATCAAAAGGTCGGATTCGGCGGCGCGGCGATTGATCCGCAAAGGT
>JAHBSH010000098.1 GCA_019639215.1 Acidobacteriota bacterium | reverse complement strand
TGTAGCAACTCAGCGTGAGCTGGGTGTCCGTGACGTTGAGATAATAGATGCGGCAGAAATCAAACGACTTGTCCCGTTCCTAAACTGTGAAGACATAAAAGGCGGAAGTTTTGGCAAGCATGACGGCTTTATAAATCCGCTTGCGGTAATGAATGGGTTTACTGAAGCAGCCCTAAGGAACGGAGCCGGGATACAATTTGACACCTATGCGACCGCGATCAACACAAAGGATGAAAAGATCGTCTCAGTAGAAACGAATGAAGGCGTCATTGAATGTGAGAATGTAGTGCTTTGCACAGGTGCGTGGGCGAAACAGCTTGCGGCAACGGCAAACATCGATTTGCCTGTTTCGCCGCAGCGGCGGCAGATAGTTTGGGCAAAGGCGAAAGAGCCTTTACCGAAAGGTTTGCCGATGGTCATTGATATCGGCAGCGGTTTTCACTTTCGTCCGGCAAAGGACTGGAGAGAAAGCATAGCCAGAGCAAAAGCAGGCATTAAAGGAACGAGTGACAATGCCGGAACAAACCGAGAAGTTCTGTTCGCATTTCCTGATCCCGATGAACCCAGTTCTACCGACAGATCATTTGACGAGGCATTTATAGGCAAGGTGTATGAAAGGGCAAAGCATCGTGCACCGTATCTTTATGAAACTGAGCTGGTTCGCGAAAAATGTCGAGCCGGGCTTTATGAGAACTCTCCGGATCACCACGCTATTTTAGGCGGCTGTGATATAAAAGGTCTATATTTTGCCAACGGTTTTTCCGGCCACGGCGTAATGCATTCGCCCGCAACCGGCCGGGCATTGGCCGAGATAATTCTTGACGGGAAGGCTAGTTTTCTTGATGTTTCGTGCCTTGGGATCGATAGGTTTACAACCGGAAAGCTCCTGCACGAAACCGCTTTTATCTAGCTGTTATGAAGACATCTAGTACAAATCAAGATCTTTTTAATGCAGCCGAGCATTTGATATCGTTGCTAGAAGAACAGAATGAACAGCGTGCGGCTGAGTTAATTCGAGAAGGATTAATTTCACTTAACGGGTTAACGGATGGGTGGGCGATCTTTCTTGAAAAGATAACCCTCGCCCGAATGTTGACGAATAAAGAAATTGACGAAGATACCCTTGAGTTATTGGATAATATCTATAGCTCCATCAGAGATATTGTTTATCATTGAATCGGCGCATAAAGACTAATAAAAAATGACAACAGCCATCATTCATCATCCTATTTATGAAAAGCACGAAACCGGCCTTGGCCATCCTGAAACGGCTAAACGCTATCGTGTGGTCATGGACGCTTTGCAGGGCGATGAAAAGCTGTGGGGAACGTTGAAAGAGATCACGCCGGAAAAAGCCTCGCAGGGTTTGATCCAGGCGGCCCATACAAAAGAACATTTCAAGCGTGTCGAAGGTGCCTTTGCCAACGGCCTTGAGCGGTTGGATGCAGACACGGTGATCTCGATGAAGTCATTTGATGCGGCCATGCTTGCCGCGGGCGGAGCGATAGCCGCGGTCGATGCCGTGATGCAGGGCGAGGCAAAAAATGCATTTGCCGCACTTCGTCCGCCAGGCCATCACGCAACAGCTGAAAGCGCGATGGGCTTTTGCCTGTTCAATAACGTTGCGGTCGCTGCCCGTTACGCTCAGAATAAATTTAAGGAGGTAGAACGCGTCGCCATCATTGATTGGGATGTTCACCACGGCAACGGAACGCAGGGCATATTTTATACTGACCCGAGCGTTTTCTTTTTTTCGATGCACCAATATCCGTGGTATCCCGGAACCGGTTCGCGAGGCGAAACCGGACACGGCAAAGGCATTGGCTCAACGCTGAACGTGCCGGTAAAGGCATTCACAAAAGCAAAAGATCAGACCTCGGCATTTGAGGCGGCGTTGGACGATATGCTCTCAAAGATGAAGCCAGACCTTATATTTATCTCCGCCGGATTTGATGCTCATATCGATGATCCGCTAGGCCAGCTCCAGCTTGAAGACAGAGATTTTGCCGCTTGGACAAAGACCGTGATGCAGTTGGCTGATGAAACCTGCGGCGGCAGGCTGGTCTCGTGTCTTGAAGGCGGCTACAACCTTGAAACCCTCGGCGACACCGTTCGTTCCCATGTAAGATCACTGTCTGGGTCGTGAAATTTAAACGACACCAAAGATATGTGATAATATCTTCGATTAATTAAGACCAGAAAACGGAGTTTGCCCATGCCGGATGTAGAAACAGTCTGCGTTCAATGTAAGGAGACTTTCCTCTTTACTGAAAAGGAACAGGAACAATTTTATCAGCGAAATATGATGGCACCGCAAAGGTGTCTGAAGTGCCGTTCGAAAAAAGCCGCCGCCGGTGATGATGCACCAAAGCGCTTTGAGATAGTTTGCGACAATTGCGGAAAGCACGACCAGGTTCCGTTTCAGCCAAAAACCGGACGAACTGTCCTTTGCCGTGAATGTCATGAAGCAAGCCGGTCGCGGGCACGGTTCGCAAATTGAATACGGTTCACCTAAATTTTAGGGACACATATAATCCATTCTCTGCTAAACTTTATTAACGAGCCGCCGTTTAACTGACGGCGTGCCCGATCCTAACAACCATATATTCTTTGATCAATATGAACCTTGACACAGTTATATACGAACTGAACGGCACGGTCGCGACCGTCCGCATGAATCGCCCTGATGCCCTCAATGCTCTTTCGCTCCAATTGGGCAAAGACCTGACCATAGCTATAAATCAAGCTATTGCAGATAAAGCAAGAGCCGTTATACTCACAGGTTCGGGACGTGCATTCTGTGCCGGCGGCGACCTGAGGGAAATGCAGGCAATAGGACAAGCCGAAGGACGGATCGAAGCCTTTTTGGATGAACCGCTGAAAGACCTTCACAACATCATCCGCCTGATACGCGAAACACCGATACCTTTTGTGGCTGCCGTGAACGGCATCTGCGCCGGAGCAGGTGTTAATTTCGCGCTTGCATGCGATATTGTGCTTGCGGCTGAAGACGCTGCCTTTCGCGAAGCCTTTGTCAGGATCGGCCTGACGCCCGATTGCGGCGGAACGTTCTTTCTTCCACGTGCTATCGGAGAAAAGCTTGCCGCTGAGATGCTTATGACAGGCGATTCGGTCACGGCTCAGCGAGCTGTAGAGATAGGAATGATCAATCGTGTTGTCCCCACATTAGAGCTGACACAGGAATCTGAAACTCTGGCAAAGAAACTCGCCGAAGGCCCAACAGCCGCTATCGGCCGCATTAAACGAATGCTGAATGCCAGCTCTTCAAATGACCTGACACAACAGCTTGCTCTCGAAGCAGAATGTCAGCTGGAATCCGGTAAAGGAGCAGATTTTAAGGAAGGGGTTGACGCTTTCTTTGAAAAACGAGCCCCGCGTTTTCAGGGATCATAGTTCCCTTTCACATCTTTACTTTTACAAAAAAGCTGCTTCTCCAAGCGGCTTTTTGCTTTTTCTCACCCTATTTTTTCTGAACTTTCGCGGCAGAAAATTAAATTTTCCTTAAATACTTCCACAAATACTAAAAAATGTATTTCTCTTATTGCAAATGAATTTCATTTGCAATATAGTATCTCAAGTGACAAGGTATATCTGAAAGAAAGGAGCCGTCAGCTTCGCTTTACGATCTGCCTGTTTGAATCTTTTTAAGGCTCGAAATAGCGGCAAAGAATGACGTCGGGCAGTGTGATATCAGAAACTAACGAAAAAATCATGCTTGATATGACAATTAATGACCAAACAAAACCGCCCCTTAATATTTGGAATTGTCGCGGATGCGGTGTCGTCCATCTGTCGCTTGGCGGAGTAGGCATCAATCTCGACCAGGAAGAATTTCGCCGCTTTACTGAATCCGTGCTGCGGATCTATTGCTATGAAGGAACCGGTGACGGTATTGAGATAGACCGGACCTTGGGCGAAGGCATCGACATTCGCCGAGCGGTTCTGACAAGTACTGAGATCCATTGATCCCAAAGATCAAAAAACAACAAGAATTTATGCGGATGAACTCCGCTAGATCTCCTTTGCTAAATTTTACCCGCCTAGCCTGTATAAAAACGTAAAACTGTAAACAAAAACTCAAATTATCAGGCACTCTGGAAACAGAGTGCCCCCGCCATTTTTAAGCATCGGAAATGAAAATTCACTTGTCTCGCAAAAAAGTGCGAGTGTTTTTTTAATAGAAGATTTTGTCGGCACAGTTCAGAATGTTTACTATATTGGTAACAACCTGCATATCCGACACGAACGAACAGACGATAAATGTCATGTGCGATATGTGTCTAACTTTTTTTGGACAGCACTTTTTTAGTTGTCGATGACCACGACGAAAAATGAAATTATGAAAAAAACCATCTATTTAGTACTGCCTTTGCTATTCATCTCTATGCTGTTTGCCGGATGTGGTTCGGGTACCAGCGAGAACGCAGCCGACAAGAATGCCGCTGCACAGAAGCTAGTAGTTGCTCTGAAGCCCGACAAAAACCCTGATCAGATGCTGGCAGAACGTGAAGCTCTGAAAAAGTTTCTCGAAGGAAAGCTGGGAAGGCCGGTCGAGGTCGTGATCCCGCTTTCAGGTGCCGTTATCAATGAAGGCTTTACCAACGGCACTATCGACCTTGGCTATCTGAGCGCCAATGACCTTATTAATGCAAAGGATGCCGAACTTCTGCTTGTAGGTGAGTTAAACGGAAAGACAACTTATAAAAGCTATTGGCTGGCGCTGAAAGATAAACCGTATAACAGCGTGGAAGACCTGAAAGGAAAACCCATCGCGTTTGCCAGCCGAACCAGTACATCCGGTTTTGTGATACCTCTTTGGGATCTGCGAAGAAAAGAACTGATCTCTGACAAAAATGATCCTGAAGAGTTCTTTGGAAAAGGCAATGTCTTTTACGGAACAGGATATGTATCCGCCGTCGAGCGTGTGCTGAGCGGCGATTCTGAAGCAGCTGCCGTAAGTTATTACGTTTTGGATGAGAACAAACACCTCTCAGAAGAGCAACGCGCGAAACTAAAAAAGGTTACCGAACAGGGCGATGTTCCGACGCATATCATCGCAATTAGAAAAACTGTTTCAGCCCCTGATCGGGAAGACATTAAGAAAGCATTGCTTGCCCTGAATGAAGCGGCGAATAGTGAATTGCGTGACAAGGTATTTACCTCAAAGCTGGTCGAAGCAGACCAGGAAGCTCATCTGAAACCGCTGAAAGAGGCTCTCTCTGTAGTTCCTAAATGATCTGCGGGTAAAATCTTTGACGAAGCTTCAGAAAGATAATGAAAAGGCAGCTGTTTCTGTAACCGGCCTGACGGTCGCTCGCGGAGACCGCTGCCTTTTTGAACAGATGACGTGGTCATTGGCGAAGGGAAATTTCCTTGCAGTCACCGGCCCTTCAGGAGTTGGTAAAAGCAGTTTGCTTGCTTGCCTTCAGGGAATGATCACCCCGTCAGACGGCGAATGCCACCTGAATGTCGAGCGCAGGTCTTTGGTCGGGACAGTTTTCCAGCATCTTCGGCTGACAAATGAACTAAGCGTTCTGACAAATGTATTATGCGGTCGGCTTGGCAATTACGGATGGCAAAGAACGCTGTTCGGATTTACCACATCAGACCGTTTGCAGGCTTTCCAAATTATCACTGAACTCGGCATCGCCGATCTGGCACACAAACCTGTAAAAAACATATCCGGTGGCGAACAGCAGCGAACGGCTATTGCAAGAGTGCTTTTTCAAGATCCCGAGATAATATTGGCTGACGAACCGACATCCGATCTCGACCCGGCTTTATCATTGAAAATAATGGGAATGCTCCGCACTCTCTGCCGTGAAGGAGAAAAGACCGTGGTCGCCGTAATGCATGACCGTGAGCTGGTTGAAGAATTTGCCGATGTTGAACTTTCGCTTATGGCTGATCGTTCATGGGCGATCAGGAATATCCGTACGACATAAATGAAAACCGGCGAACAGATACCAAAACTTAGCTGGCGCGAGAACTTTACTGCTTTTCGCGCCACGCTGCTGTTGTTTGCGGTGGCCGTAATATTTTCTGTTCCTGCTCTTTCCGGCTCAGGACGTGAACTAGACTATTTCTCAAACCTTGTTCGCTTTTTGCGGCAATTCTTTCCGCCTGATCTAAGTGTTGCCCCGCAGATAATGTCCGCTTTGGGCGAGACCATTCAGATCGCCGTGATGGCAACATTCTTTGCGACGCTGATCGCCATGCCGCTGGCACTCGCGGGTTCACAGACCATTGCTCCCCGCTGGATGAATCTGACGACGCGAATGATCCTGAATATCATCCGCACGCTGCCCAGCCTGATCTGGGCTTTGATCGCGGTCGCTGTGGTCGGGGCAAATCCGCTTGCGGGTGTGATCGGTCTGACCTTTTACAGCATCGGCTATCTGGGAAAATTCTTTAGCGACGCTTTTGAATCCATCGACACAGAAGTTTCGGACGGCTTGCGCCAGCTAGAAGCTGACCGCGTGCAGGCATTTCAATTTGGGCTGTTCCCACAGGTGAAACCGCTAATACTCAGCCACGTTCTGTGGATGCTGGAATACAATATCCGTTCAGCCGCTATCGTCGGGTACGTCGGCGCAGGCGGCGTTGGCCTGCTTTTACATACATACCAGGAATTTGGCCAATGGAATAAATTCGCTTCGGTACTGTTCTTTATTCTGATCCTCGTTACCATTCTCGATCTTTTTGGCGAATGGTTAAGAGGGAAGATACTTCGCGTCTGACAGATATTGGATCTCCAACCTCGCCCTAAAAGAGTTTTCGACCTCGCCTCTGAGAATAAATTTAAAAAAGGGATCAATGAAAGCGTGGGCAACTTGGCTTTTCTAGAACGGAGACGTATCCTTTGCTGATATGCGTTCGCTGACCTACACCGAGCTGATAAGGACGAACCGAAATTTCCGCAATCTCATGGGCGGACAGGTGGTTGCCGAGCTTGGCGCGTGGTTCAACTTTATCGCGGTGCTTGGCCTTATCAGAACGATCAGCGGAGCGTCAGCTATTGCTGCGGGAACCTTTTTTATATGCCGCATACTTCCCTTTGCTTTTGCCTCGCCTTTTGCAGGAACATTTGTTGACCGTTTTTCCAGACGCACGGTCATGATAGTGGCCGATCTGGCACGCGTCGGGATAGCACTTGCCTTTCTGCTGGTCACATCGCCGGAAAACCTTTGGATCGCCTATGCCGCGACGGTGATGCTCTCACTTTTCGGTGCATTTTTTGAAGGAGCAAAAAACGCTACAACTCCTAACCTGACAGGTAAAGAAGGACTTTTGGCGGGAACGGCCCTGATCTTTTCGACGCGTTTTCTGCTGATGGCGATAGGCTCGGCTCTTGGTGGCTGGGCAGCGTCGATATTTGGTTATCAGGCCGCGTTCATCATCAATGCAACGTCATTCCTCATTTCTGCCTATCTGATCTGGATGATACCGGAGGAGGCTACACGCGACGACGAGACCGCAAAAAGAATGGCGGATAAGAAAAATCGCTCTTCGTTTATTACGGAAATGCGCGAAGGCATACACTATGCATTTCGCAATCATTTTGCTCTGACCATTCTGATGATGAACGTCATCTGGGCGGTCGGCGGCGGTGCGGTAAACATCATTTTCGAACGCGGCGGCGGGGTTTATTTCGCCGGACTCGAAGCTCGTGATCCTGACCGTGCGGTTGCGATGCTGTGGACCGCATCAGGAATAGGGCTGGCGGCTGGAATGCTGATAGCTCACAGAACATCGCTGTATCTCGACCTGAGAAATCGTCACAGCACATTCATTTGGGTGACGCTGGTATTGCATGGAATTTTATTCTCGGTCGCCGGGTTGATGCCGACTCTGCTGCTTTTTTCTGTATTTGTGTTCCTTTCTAGGCTGCTAATAGGCGTCGAATACGCGATACAGGAAACGCTTTTTCAGCGTAGCCTGCCCGATCAGATACGCGGACGAATATCCACGATAGACCGCGGCGCTGAATTGACCATGTTCGGTATCTCCAGCTATACGGCAGCCGCGATGATGTATTTTATCTCGCCAATGACGCTGACGATAATTTCGGGAATAATTTCGGCTCTGGCGGGTATCGTCTGGTTCTTCAGACACACAGATGAGGATTTTAAGCCTCATGAACAAAGTTCATCAGGAACAAGCCCGGCATAATGTTTTCTCAAGCGGTGATTATCACGCCTTTTGTTCCGGTCAATTCCGAAAAATCCTTTGTATAAACGGCTTTGACGTTCTTGACGCGGGCGACGGTATCGACCATTTCCTGCGTTGAAATAAGGCCCGTTTCAACATGTGAGATCGCCCATTGTTTTATATGGCGAGCAATATCGAGCGTTTCCTCTACCAACCGCAGATACTGAGATTTCATCTCTACCGCCATCCCAAGCATTCCGTTTCGTGACGATTCGAACACAGGCCAAAATTCATTACCACCGCGAAGCCATTCCTCACGCCAGACCGATCTGTCCGCGACCGCAAGACGGTTGGTCGTTCGCGAAGGCGGCAGCCGCAGGAACATCAGGTCGCAATGACTCTCAGCAATAAATTCTTTTATAGACTGATTGCGACAGCTGTTGCTTTCGCTGTTATTCACGGGTTCCGGCAAGATAGCACGAAACCGCTCGAACGCCTTTGAGAGAGGCTGGCGTATCTCGCGCGATTCTTCCGTAAACGACAGTGCGTAATCGCCGACTGACATCACCAGAGACGCCCCGATCGCAAAAGCAAGCGGTGACGAAAGCTTATCAAGATTTGCTCTGACGTTGTCGAACCACCACGCATCCGTTTCGCTGAACCATGTCCTCAAGGCAGGATTTCGGAGCTTATAGCCCGGCACGTAAACGTCCTCAAGGATCGCTTGGACATCGTCATCTGTCAGCTTTTCGGTGTTGTTCTGAATATAGGCAAGCGACCGCGTCCACGAAGACTGCAACGGATCGTTCGCAATTACGCGGACGTTATGCCGTTTCAGATACATTCCCAAAAGCGGTTCAGGCGTAAATGGCGATGCGACCGAACCAAATTTGAGCCGACGCAGAACATTTAGTTCAAAGGCGAGCCAGCCGATTGGTGCAGATTTTGTTTGGATCAGCATTTGATTAAAATTATCAGGAAACTATTTGCTAAAAACGGTCGAGAAATCACGAAAACCTTTGAATTCAAGAGCGTTTCCGCTTGGGTCGAGGAAGAACATCGTCGCCTGTTCGCCGACCTCGCCGGCAAAGCGGATCTTTGGTTCGATGACAAATTGCAGGCCTTTTTCTTTCAGCTTTTCGGCGAGTTCCTTCCATTCTTCCATGCCGAGCAGGATACCGAAATGCGGTATCGGAACGGCGTCGGCGTCAACGCCATTCGTTATATTTTGCCTCGTAAACTCCGGTGCCAGATGTGTTACTATCTGATGGCCATAGAGGCTGAAATCGATCCAGCAGTCAGAACTGCGGCCTTCTTCACAGCCCAGAACACCACCGTAAAACTCACGTGCCTTATCAAGGTCATCAACGGGAAAAGCAAGATGGAACAGGTTTTTCATATAGATCAGCGTTTCGGTTTTTGTTCAATACAGAAGATGATATCTATTACCTTGTAGGTTCTTCCCGCTCTTTCGTAAGAACGATCTAATCTAACCTCCACGTTGTCCATTGTGATCGGATAGATGGCTTTCATCTTCGACATTCGCTTTACTGCTTTTTCTAAATTTGCCCGGGCAAAGATGTCCCCTTCATTTATAATGGGGCTGATTCTTCTGAAAAGGTCTCGTGCCCGTGTATAGGTGTTTCCGACGAACTCGACATGCCTGACATTGAATTCTTCGCGTTCCGCCTCGTTTATCAGAGCATCACGCTCTTCTTTCGGCTGGCTGCAAACTTCCTTGCTGCCAAATATCGATTTCGATTCGGTTTGAGCGTTCAATGAACCCGTAAAGGTCAGTAAGCAACCGATCATCCACAAGAAAACCATAATGTTCAAATTATTAGTTCTGCACATAAGAATTCCTCTGTGTCTGATCATTCAGCTAAACCGCCTTAGCTATCTGTCTGATGGAGCCCAGATGATATGCCGTGTGAGCGATCATCGCTATTGCGTCTCCGGTCGCATCATCGTCCCATTCTTCCACCGCGGCAAAGCACCGCAAAGTTGATTCATAAGTGCGGCGGACGCTGCCGCGAAGAGCGTCCCATTCGGCGTCGTTCACGGTTTCGATGAGCCAGCTCTGCTCCCAGTTTACCGCTTCGGTGCGGCCGTTAATGAATTCGCACAATCGGTCCAGATAAAACTTTGCGTGTTCGGCATGAGCGGCGATGGTTGCTCCGCCGAGCGTTTTCGAAGCTGCCTCGGCAGACACTGATCCAAGAGTGTTGAAGATGCCGACGCCACGGTCAAGATATGCGCTTCCCTGGCCTTCCGGCGAGCCTTCAAAGGTCTCTCGAAAGATGATAAGCAGATTTCTTAAAAAATGTTCTTTCTTTAGATCGTCCATTGCCGAGCCGCCAATGATTGTTCTAATCCGACAATACGTTAAAATAACAATAGATGAAAGACGACAAGACCGCTCAATTCATTGATCTGCTGCAGAAAAGCCTGCAAGGCCAGACCTTCGTAAAGCTCACACTTGCCAATTATAAAGGCTCTGCTGACGAACCGCAACGCATTTTGGCTCGCCTGATAGACACCAAAAAAGGAACCAGGCTATATGTGCAGTCCAAGTTTGCGACACGCGACATTGTAAAGAACTATCCGTTAGATGAAGGTGTTGAACTTGTTAGAGCCTATTTGGCGAATGGTTTCAAAAACGCGCATTTGTTCACAACAGAAGGCGATCATCAATTAGAGATAAACAAAAAGTCTGCGCGGC
>JAHBSH010000097.1 GCA_019639215.1 Acidobacteriota bacterium | reverse complement strand
CAGCCTCAGCATGTTCTTTGATCTCATCAAGTGCTCCGTGAAGATCACGGTCATTTAGAGGAGCCTGCAGATCTACATAAAAATTGAATTTAGACGGCTCGCCCTTGATAGGGCGGCTCTCTATCTTGATAAGATCTATCCCGCGTCTTACAAAGGGTCGCAATGCATTGTGAAGCGAACCCGGCTCGCTCTTTAGCCTAATGACAAGTGATATTTTGCCGCCATTGCTCGTATCGTCAGGTTGAGCTGCCAGCAGAGCAAATCTTGTATAGTTTTCTCGGTGATCTTCGATATGTTCACGTATTATTTTACCGCCGTAAATTGCCGCTGTACGTCTGCCGCCGATGGCAGCGATTGTCGGATCACCTTTCTCCACGGCACGCCGTACACTTCCGGCAGTGTCATCCGCAGCCACTCTTCTAATTTCAGGATGGGCCGCGAAGAATCTTTCGCACTGGCCCAGTGCGGCAACATGCGATTCCACAACGCGAATAGTTTCGATACTTGCCGATTCGCAGCCGATCAGAAAATGAGACACCGGCAGGATTATTTCGCCTATGATGCTAAGATCACTTTCCAAAAGCAGGTCATAACAACGCTGGATCGACCCGACAAGACTGTTTTCAAGCGGTGAGATAATGCAGTCTGCTTTTCCCTGAGCAATAGCCTGAAAGAGGTCTTCAAAGGTCGGGCACGAGACATATTCAGCATCGGCGCCGAGTATGCCAATGGCAGCCGTTTCGCTAAAAGTTCCGTGCTCACCCAAAAAGGCTACACGAACACGGTTGCTGCCTACGCTGATCTCATCTTCTGTCGCTGTCGCAACCCTCTTTGCAGGATCACGATAAGTGTTCTGTTGCAGATAAAGGGATTCATCTATTATCCGGTGAAAGATATTCGCAACGCCTCTATCGTCGAACGGTCCCGGATTTTCCGCAACGATGTTCTTTATCACCTCGTTCTCGCGGACGGGGTCGCATAAAGATGCTTCAGCTACCGCTTTTGCAGCTCCAACGCGCAGAGCTATCTCGGCTCGGCGATTAAGCAGCCGTAGTATCTCGCGGTCGATCGAATCGATCTCCGCTCTGGGGTTATTTATAGCAGCGTCCGACATGCGTCAAGGTTACAGACTAAAGCCTTGTGATATGTTTCGGCAAGTTGTCAGAGGTTATCTAATTTAAAATTTGATAAGAATTCGGCGTCGGTAAAGGAATAGCATCAGGAACCACCAAAAAGCGATAAAACATAAGGCATATGCCAATGAGGCGTTTATTGGCTCGGCCCAGGAAAGGAAAAGACTATCGAAGATCCATTTTTGCAAAGAGATCTCTTTACCGTCAGCACCGGTGAGTTTTATGATACCGAGGATCCGTGCCATAAATCCGGAAAAGACAAATAAAGCAAGGGCATTGACGCCAAATACCACAAAAGGCTTTGACCATTTCTTATAGCCTTTTATGTCGATCATCCAATAGCAGCAGGCCAGCGTCAGCAAAGCCAGGCCGCTTGTATAAAGAACATAAGAACTCGTCCAGAGCGATTTATTAAGCGGAAACACAAGGCTCCAAGACCACCCAAGAGCAAGCAGAACTGTTCCGATAAAGAACATTCCGCCTGCTTTATTCAATGCCGAAGAGCGAGACAGAATTGACGATGTCTCAGCCGGTTGATCCTCTGCCGTCTCTTTGCCTTTGCGCATCAGCCATGTTCCAGTAAGAATGCCGGACAAGGTTGTAACGACCGCAGGCAGCGTGGAAAGAATGCCTTCAGGATCGAATACCTTGCCGGCCCGCCATATGTGATTCTCGGTCAGGATCGCTCTGTCCAGCCATGCCGCAAAGTTGCACGCCTTGTCATCTATGGTGGTTATCTCGCATCCGGGAACCGGAACCATCGTCATCAGCATCCAGTAGGCAAGCAGCAAACCGATACCGATAAAAACCTGTTTCACCCAGCCGGTATGCAGATATATAAGCGACGCTATGAGATAACAGACAGCAATTCGCTGGAGCACGCCGGGAATGCGCATCGTTCCAAAATTGTAAGGAACGATCTCGTATCCGGCGAAATAGGAAACGGCCAATATGATCGCCCAGACCGCAAAAAGCCCAATGGCGATCTTGAACTTACGAAGGAAAAGAAAAAACAATCCTGCGATTATCGCAAAGACCGCTATCCATTTGAAGAATGCCGGTATTGCTGTCTTGCCAATGTCAAAAAGAGGAAAAGCAGACAGGGCGAGTCCTGTCGCAAAGATGGCCGCCGAACGCGACAATATTTTTAAATAAACATCACGCCCTATTCCCTCTTCCACCCGTTTACCTAATGCAATGGGTATCGCTACACCAACAATGAACAGAAAGAAAGGGAAAATATAATCGGTTGGGGTTATGCCATGCCAGGGAGCATGTTTCAGCGGTCCGTAGATGTGTGACCATGAACCGGGATTGTTCACAAGCACCATGCCCGCGATGGTCATGCCGCGAAATACGTCAAGAGAAATAAGCCGTTCCTGGTTAGACATAACAAAAAACGCTTGAACCTCAAATAGGTCAGAGATCGACCGGACTACCAGCCATTACGCTGCCTTGTAACAGTTATGTGAGCAGTATGGTGCATTGAATGCCATGCATACATTGCTAATGATCTTTCTATCTTCCACATTCCTGATTCGGGATGCACGAACCGGCGGGCAAGTTCAGCCTCGCTCATAGCCGCAAGCATCGCCGCCCATCGAGCGTGCACGCCGTCAAGAATACTCAGCGAAGCATCAACGGGCAAACGGCTGTCAGGCAGTTCGGCCCACAGCTTTTCGTCATACGGCCTGATCTCCGGTTCTCTCTCGGTCAACGCCAGCCTGAAACGGCAATAAGCGTTGATATGGCTGTCCGCCATATGATGGACCGTTTGCCGCAGTGTCCAGCCGCCTTCACGATAAGGCGTATCCAGCATCTCGTCATCAAGGCCGGAAACTGCCTTTCTCAATTCTTCCGGCAGCGCGGCAATGATAGAAATATTTCTCTCTCTGTCGGGCCAATCGGCCTCAGCAAATTCACCAATAGGATATCTGAGATCAGTTCCCATACGCTATTGCTCCGTTATCCAAAATACACATCCTCAAATCGCGTGAACTGCTTAAGGAAGGCAAGTTTTATGGTATCGGTCGGGCCGTTTCTTTGCTTTGCTATTATCAGTTCGGCGATGTTCTGTTCGTTTTCCGGAATCTCATCCGGGTTCTTTGAATAATAATCCTGCCTGAAAATAAACGCCACAACGTCAGCGTCCTGCTCTATCGATCCTGACTCGCGAAGGTCGGACATCATCGGGCGCGGAGGATTTCTTGCCTCGGGCGCACGCGAAAGCTGTGAAAGAGCAATAACCGGACAATTGAATTCTTTGGCAAGTGCTTTTAGGTCGCGTGAGATCTGCGACACTTCCTGCTGTCGGTTCTCATTACGTTTTCCTCCGCCGCCCATAAGCTGCAAATAATCGACCACTATCAGGTCAAGGCTCTTCTGCTCTACGGCAAGGCGGCGAAGCTTTGCTCTCATCTCAAGAACGGAAATACCCGGCGTGTCATCTATGTAAAGCCGTGTCGATGAAAGATCGGCAATAGCTTCTGCAAGTCTTCCCCATTCTGCCGGAGATAGTATGCCGAGACGCAGATTGCGTGCGTCAACTGAGGCTTGAGCGCTCAGCATACGCATAACGAGCTGTTCCTTGGACATTTCCAGCGAGAATACGGCGACCACAGCATTTTCACGAACGGCCGCACGCTGAGCGATATTAAGGCAAAGCGCGGTCTTACCCATTGAAGGCCGGGCGGCAACTATGATCAGATCACCGCTTTGCAGACCGGATGTAATGTTGTCCAGATCGCGATAGCCTGTGGCAAGGCCGGTCAAAGCATGAGAGTCCCGTTTGGCAAAATCTTGTATCTTTGTGAAGACATTTTCTGCAATGGGACGAATGCCCTCAAAGCCCTGACGGTCTTTCTGTTCGGCAAGGGCGAAGACCATCTGTTCAGCGCGGTCAATGATGACCTCTGCGTCATCTTCTTCGTCCAGAGCCTCGCTGGTTATCTCGTTGCAGGTGCGTATCAGGCTTCGCATCAGCGATTTGCCGCGAACGACCTTTATGTATTCCGAAAGATCAGAGAAATGCGGTAAACCATACGTCAGGTTCGCAATCGCAGCGACACCTCCGATCGATTCGACCGAGCCATTCTTTTTCAGCTCTTCGCCTATCAAGATCGGGTCTATCGACCGCGAAGCATCAAAAAGCGACACCATCGCACCATAGATGCGGCGGTGCAAAGGAGAATAGAAATCCTCAGCCCGCAGATGTTCTATCGTCTGCGTTATCAGCGAATTATCAAGAAGGATCGCGCCGAGGATCGCCCGTTCGCTGTCCTCACTTGAAGGAAGCGGACGTTCCAAAAACTGTTCGCGTTTTGCCTCGGGGTACGAAGACATCAGAAACTTAAACTCCGAAAATTAATGTAGAGGAGTTATTTTAGAGGTTACTGTCAGGAAAGTCGAAAGAGGAAAGTTCATTTAATTAACCTTCGACAAGATTTTGTAAAAAGCAAAAAAAATGGCTACGATCACAGATCATAGCCATAATAGCATTAAACTCGAAACCGCTATTCGCCGTCCTGTTCTGACACAGGGGCTTCTTCGGTTTCCGATTTCGCCTTTCGCGGTTTTTCTTCTGCTTTAGGTGCATCTTCGGCACCTTCAGCCTTGACCGTTACAGGAACTTCCAAAGCTACTTCACGATGAAGTTTTACCTTGACGGTGTATTCACCGGTCTCTTTGATCGCATCCTTCAGCACAATTCGGCGGCGGTCGATCTCATAACCCTTGGCTTGCAGTGCTTCTGCAATGTCCATAGATGTGACCGAACCGAAAAGTGTTCCGCCTTCGCCTGCTTTACGTTCAAATGAAAGCTCTATCGAACCCATCTGGTCACGCTGTGCCTCAGCCGTTGCTTTTTCGACAGCGGCCTTTTTCAGCAATGCCTCGCGTTCCTGCTCGATCTGCTTCAGGTTACCTTTTGTAGCAAGTGTTGCAAGACCCTGCGGCAGAAGGTAGTTGCGGGCATAACCGGCCCTGACCTTGACGATCTCGCCCCGGCCACCGAGCGTTTCTATATCTTCTCTCAATAAGATTGTTGTAGTTGCCATTATTAAAATCCTCCCGCCTTATTCCGTTACGAACGGCAGCAAAGCCATTATTCTGGCCCTCTTGATGGCAGCGGCTATACGTCGCTGGTCCTTGGCCGTTATGCCGGAAATGCGGCGCGGCATGATCTTCCCGCGTTCGGGCAGAAACTGCCTGAGATATTCCGCATCTTTCCAGTCAACATAGTCCGGAACCACCTGACGCGGACGCCGACGCTGGTAGCGACGCGGCATTTTCTCGCTAAACGAATCCTCGTCACCTGCCACATCACGATCTTCTCTCACATCCATATCTTTATCTGCCATAATTTCCTCCGTTTATCCCGCAGCCTCATCAGTTGCTGCCGTTACTGCCGCTTCTTCGGCTGACTGGCGGAAACTGGCCCGCTGTGCCGTTCTCTTTTCACGCTTTGAGCGCAGTTTATCAGCAAGTTTTCTGTCCTCATCAACGCGGACCGTCATATACCTGACGATCAGGTCATTGACGCGCATGCGGCGTTCAAGCTCGGCGATCTCTTGTCCTGAACCTTCGATCTCAAAAAGAACATAATAGCCTTCGTTCTTTTTGTTGATCGGATATGCAAGCTGGCGTCTGCCCATGTCGTCCATTTTGACGACGGTTCCGCCCTCTTTTTCGATAAGTTTGCCGACCGCTTCGTTAAGTTTAGCGATCTTGTCCGGAGCTGCTTCCGGATCGACGATATACATCACTTCGTATGTTCTGTTTGCCAATTTTTCCTCCTTTTGGCTCTTCGGCCCGGCTCGATACTGAACCGGACAAGAAGGTCTGTCATTTTTTGGTATATCCGCCTACAGCGTGATAACCGTTCTTAATTAAATTTTGCCATTGCAGCCTCAACGCCCTCGTTCAGTATTGTACGTAGCGCGTCTACGCTGTCCTCTAATGCTCTTTCGACCGCTTCCCTTTCGCTTCCGGCAAAAGGCCGCAGTACAAAATCTTTAGTGTTACCGACCGGATGATCGGGTGTTATGCCGATCCTCAGACGGATAAGATCACTTGTTTTCAAATGGTCAAATATCGACCGTAAACCGTTGTGGCCGCCATGCGAACCTTTAGGCCTGATCCTGATCTTGCCTAGCGGAAGCGCCAGATCGTCAGAGATGATAATCAACCTTTCTGCCGACCTTCCGGCCTTTTTCATAAGGCAGCCCACAGCATCACCGCTGAGGTTCATGTAGGTGATCGGCTTTACAAGCTCAACAGTTTTACCACCGATCAGGGCTCGCCCGACCAATGCCCGGCATTCCTCACGCTTTACCTGCGTCTGCTCTTCATGAGCCAGCAGATCAACGGTCATAAACCCCAGATTGTGCCGGGTCTTCGCATACTCCGGGCCGGGATTTCCCAGCCCGACGATCATCCAATCGTTATCAAGCAGCGAACTCATAACCGATACAAGCCGGAATGCCCGGAAAACGGAAGCTATTCCGCAGGTTCCTCAGCCTGTTCAGCTTCGCCCTCAGCAGGAACTTCGGCTGTTTCGGTCTCCACTTCGACTTCCTTGACAACCGAGATGGAAGCGACCACTGTTTCAGGATCATCGAGCAATTCCACACCTGCTCCAACTTTGATGTCGGAAACATGCAGTGATTTTTCCGCCGTCATGTCAGTAACGTCCAATTCGATCGCATCCGGCGTCTTGGCCGGTTCGCAAAGAACTTTGATCTCGCGAAGAGCCTGCGTCAGGACGGCTCCTTCTTCCAAAGGGGTCGAAGGTTCACCTATAAGGTGGATCGGCACGGTCATCTCGATCTTTTCTCCTTTGGCAAACCGTCGAAGATCTGCGTGCATCAACCGGCCCTGTATCGGATCGATCTGCCGATCCTGAAAGATAACGTCGTTAATGTCACCGTCAACGTCCAGTGAGAATACTGTGTTCACACCGGTGTCGGTTCTGATGATCGCGGCAAGGTCCTTGATCTCCGCAGCAGCCGCAACGCTCTCTGTACCGCCGCCATAGATGACCACCGGGATCTTTCCCGCAGCTCTCAGGCGTCGATTGGCATTCTTGCCAAGTTCTTCCCGCTTTTCAGCCTTTACTAAAATTTTTTCAGCCATAATTTTATTTTCCGGTCATTGGCCTTCCGTCTTAGGATTTCGGTCCAGGATAGAAAATCATAATCCGAAGACCAAACACCAAAAAACCAAAGACCAAAAACCAATTTCCTAAATAAACAGCGACGAAACGCTTGTCTCGTCATGTATCGAATTGATAGCGGATGCAAGCAATTTTGCAACGCTCAAAACCTCTATTCTCCCGCTTTCAACTAGAGAATTCATATTTTCGCCCAACGGTATGGTATTAGTGACGATCACCTTTTTCAGATATGAATCAGCAATGTTGTTTGCCGCATTCCCCGACAGAACAGCGTGTGTGAAACACGCATATACCTCGTTGGCACCGTTGTCATGAAGAGCCTTGGCGACCTTACAGATCGTCCCGCCCGTGTCGCACATATCGTCAACGATCAGACAATTCTTGCCTTCCACGTCGCCAACGACGTTCATTACGTCTGCCTCATTCGCCCTTTCACGTCTTTTATCACAAAGCGCTAGTCCGGCATTCAGCCTCTTTGCGTAGGCCCTGGCACGCTCTGCTCCGCCAGTGTCCGGAGCGACCACGATCAGGTTATCGATCGGGTTATCAGCAAAATAATCCACCACGATCGGAGCCGCATACAGATGATCGACAGGAATATCAAAGAAACCCTGTATCTGCGAAGCATGCATATCGATCGTCAATACCCGATGAGCACCTGCCTTCGCGATCAGATTTGATACGAGCTTTGCAGCTATCGGTACACGCGGACGATCTTTTTTATCCGATCTGGCATAGCCAAAATACGGGATCACAGCTGTAACGCGTTCTGCCGAGGCTCGCATGAAAGCGTCCTGCATTATCAGCAGTTCCATCAAATGACGGTCGCTCGGCGGACATGTCGGCTGAACGATAAAAACATCGGTGCCGCGAACATTCTCTTCGATCTGAAAGTTGAATTCACCGTCAGAGAACCGTCCCGTCGTAGCACGCCCGAGATCAACGTTCAGATGCCCGCAGATCTCTTCGGCCAGAGGCCGGTTTGCATTGCCCGCAAAGATCTTGATATTGCCAGTTACGCTCATTATCGTACGAATCCGGAACTGCTCCCGGCTTAAAATGAAAACGGCTGCCCAAAATAACAGGACAACCGCTCCGAAACCGGAAACTGGCTGGGGCGGAAGGATTCGAACCTACGAATGCCGGGACCAAAACCCGGTGCCTTACCACTTGGCGACGCCCCAAAGCTAATTTCTCTGTGTACTCGGAAACGGCCGTCTCGGAAACTTGCTTTTCAGCTGATCCCGAGGCGTTCACGGTATTCTTTCCGTGAAACAGCCGCTACGGCAAAACTTCGCCAGTTGGATATTTCACCAAGGGCTTTCATTGCTGTTTGCCGTGTCTCTCTATTATCAAAAATGCCGAAAACGCTTGCTCCGCTGCCGCTCAATCCCGCTGTGACCGCACCTAGTTCGAGCAACTTGCTCTTTACTTCGGCAACCTCAGGAAACATTGTAAAGATCGCGGCCTCAAAATCGTTTATCACCGGCCCGTCCTGAAAACAGGCACTTTCAACCCATTTTCGGCAAACAATAAGATTATGCTCAGCCTCTTTTTTTGTCAAGCTTGGAGCATCAAGCTCCTTATAGGCCACAGCAGTAGAAATATCGACAGGAGGCGTAACGATGACGATATTTTCAAGCTCAGCATCTGACATTACCTCGATGTCCGTCCCTGTGCCGGTTCCGAGGGCTGTTCCACCATGGAAAAAGAAAGGAACATCAGCCCCAATCTCCGCCGAAAGACCACTAAGCTCCTCAATAGAACACTTCAGACCCCAAAGCCTGCAAAACCCTAGCATTGCCGTTGCGGCGTTTGAAGACCCACCGCCCAAACCGCCCGGAAAAGGTATGTTCTTCAAGAGATGAACCTTCGCTCCCCGATCGACCTTATAGACATCCTGAAGCAGTTTTCCGGCCTGAATTATCAGATTGTTCTCATCGGTCGGAATGTTAGGATCATTACAGCCCAATTCCAGACTGTCCGCCGGACGAAACTCTATCTCATCACAAAGCGAAACGGCCTGAAAGACGGTACACAGTTCGTGATAGCCGTCAGGCCGCTTTCCGGTCACCTTAAGGTGCAGATTTATCTTTGCAAATGATGGGAGAGTGAATCCGTCAGGCCGCATTTGAACAGATTAAACCGCATATCGGCCAAAGTCCACACGGGCGCGCCGCTCTTTTATTTTGATATAAAAACCTGTGTGAAATAATAGCTTCCGTCTTCGCCCTGGGCGACACCTATTGCAGATTCTGTCCACTGCTGCCCCAAAAGATTACGTCTATGCGGCGGCGAATCCATCCACGTCTTTATCGCTTTTTTCGCCGGTTCGGAAAATCCTTTCATAAAAGCTATGTTTTCGCCTATTGATGCCCAGCGGATCCCGAAAAGATCTGCTCTGTCATCGACCATCTTTCCATCCTTACCTCTGTGGCTGAAGAACTTCTCGGTAGCCATATTTGAAGAATGCTGGCGGGCCGCACGCGCGACATCGTCGCTCCATTTCAATCCGATGAGCCCTTTTGCAGACCGTTCGGCATTCATAAGATCGAACACCGCACGCTCAATACGTTGTATGTCATCCGGGACGGTTAGACTTGTCTGAACAATGGTTCCGCGCGCCTCTGCGCGTGGACGCACGCTGCTGATCTTGCCGTTATGATCTACGGAAAGAGCCTGTCTGTTTCCGGCAGAAAGCTGCGCTGAGGCGGACACTGACAATATCAGCATTACGAGAAAAAGGATTGGGAAAAAGGTCTTGTTAAGCAATTTTACCTCACTTCGGCAGCCGGACGGTCAAATATTACTGCTATGACTCCTGGCTTTGCGTCCGCCATCTATGCGGCGGTTGCCTTTTCGGATAAGGTCTAAAATTATGAGCCTCGCCAAATTGGCGGAGTACAGGCTCTTATATTCAAAAAATGTCCATTTCGCCCAGTCTTCCTAAAATATCCTCATATAGATGATAAAATGTGAGTATAAGCTTCTGATTTCAGATCGATACTCAGAAACATTAATCTATGATAACCGCCGCCGTGCTTGCCAAACAGACCGATACACCTATATTCACCGTCCGCTATTACACGCGCATCGGACTGTTAAAACCTTCGCGCGACATCAAGAATGGCTATCGTGTTTTTAAGGCTTCTGACCGAAACCGTCTGCGTTTTATAAATTCAGCGAAAGAGCTTGGTTTCACGCTGGCAGAGATACAGGAAATTCTCGATCACGCCGTCCATGGTGATTCACCTTGCCCGATGGTTCGCGACATCGTTGAGAAACGAATAAACGAGAATAAAGAGAAGATACGCGAACTAAAACGCCTACAAAAACGTCTTGAAGACGCCAGCAAAATGTGGACGATGATGGAAGACACGGCTCCTGACGGCACTTCGGTATGCCGTCTGATCGAATCATTTTCCGAGGCCGAACACCCCGCTTGACTTGATACCTGCTCACAGGTTGTAAAATAGTTAATGAGGGTATGGACATGGAAAACAAACAGCAGAAAAATACATCGGGACTCGTTCAATTGGGCAGACGCCCCGTCGCGGATGAACCTCAGCCTCATGTTGATCCCGTATGCAAAATGCTTGTGACAGCCGAAACAGCCGCCGCCAAATACGAATACGCCGGCACGACCTATTATTTTTGTATGCCGGGTTG
>JAHBSH010000096.1 GCA_019639215.1 Acidobacteriota bacterium | reverse complement strand
GGTCCTTTGCCGTTAGAAAACTAAGGGCTAAGGACAAATGACCAAGGACCACTTACAAAAGCCCCATCGCCCTGAGGTCTTCCATAGGTTCGTCAAATGAGCAGGAGCCGAAGGAGTTCATGCCGCGGTCGCGCATCAAGCGTATGTGAGCGTTGGTCAGGAAATATTCGTCACGCCAGGAAACGCCTGCCTCGCTGAAAGAGAAAGCTTCCTCAAATTCTTCTTCCATCAGCTCTTCCAGCAAAGGCGGGCGATAGCTTTCACGGGCAAACCCGGTCATCATCAGCATGTTCATAAAACCATGCATTGTCCCTTCTGGAGCGTCCGGTGCATAGGTCAGCGGTTTGAAACACCGCAGAGGATGATGCAGCCCGGCCGTTGCTTTGAACGGCACGTTTGCCGCCATACAGGTGCGGACAAACCGTATCAGTTCGCGTGAGGACGGAAAGGCATCATTGGTCACGCCGCCGGTGCGTATCTTTGCCCGGTGCCCGCTCATTGCCAGAGCCGTTACCAGGTCGATGAACTGCTCGCCCATCGAGATCTCAAAATACACGGTCACTCCGCCCGGCAGGCCCGTCAGCGTGTTGTCGATCTTTGAAAGCGTGTTCGCCTTTACTTCCAGCGTGTCTATTATCACGCTCGATTCGTTCAGACGGTTAAATTCAGCTATCTGGCGAAAGGTCTGATTTATATCCTCACCCGCCAAAACGCTCAGCCGCCAGGCTTCGCTCATTTCGCCCGAAACAAAATCCGTGGCAGATTCCATGAACTCATCCAGACGGGCAACCGGCAATATGAAACGCCCTAACATCCAGCCATGGTTACTGTTACGATATGTTGCGTAATTCAGAACGGCCTCTTGCATCGAAAGCTGTGATGGCGGAAACAGCCCGGCATAATCTATGACACCGGTCATTAGCTCACGAATTGATTGTAACGGCTTGGATGCCTCGGGTTGGGCGTTCATGTTTTGATCCGGACGTAAATCCTTAGCGTCAATAAGAAATAATAATGTTTGAAGCCTCTTTTTACAAACTCCGCCTGAGTCAGGCATCCGGGCTTGTGTTAACAAACAACTTCGGTTATCTTTTCTGAAAACCTAGGTTAAATAGTTTTACCAATGCGTGTTCTTGGCATCGATCCCGGCAGCGAGACACTGGGTTGGGGCGTGGTCGAAGGCACCGGATCAAAATACGCCCTGGTCGAGTTTGGCACTATTCGTTCAAACTCCAAAATGCCCTTTGCCGAACGCCTTCTGGCCGTTCACAAGGGCCTCAGCGACGTGATAATCCGCCATACGCCCGACTCCGTCTCGGTCGAGGATACGTTCTACGCAGCCAACGTTAGCGTTGCGATAAAGCTCGGACAGGTTCGCGGTGTAGTGCTTTTGCTGGCCGCACAGAACGGTCTGGAAATAGCAGAATATGCTCCACGGCTTGTAAAACAGACCATAGTCGGATACGGAGCCGCCGATAAGAATCAGGTCGGCGAAATGACGCGGATCCTTTTAGGCCTGCGGCAGACACCAAAGCCGCATGACGCGGCAGACGCCCTGGCGATAGCGATCTGCCATTTTCACCACGCCGGAGTAACCAACCGGCTCAAAAAAGTAAAAGGTTGACGGAATACCGAGATGAAGATCCTGCCTTTGCTCGTGTTATTTATAATTTTTGCTCCTGCCGTTGAAGCCCAACGGCGAGGCACTGCCAAACCGCGTCCTTCCGCTCAGGCAAGATCAAATGAAATAGGCCAAACAGCCGTTATATTTGATGAGAACCTGTCAGTTCTGCGCGACGCACCCAGCCTTTTTGCCAATGCCATTCAACGAATGAGGGTCGGTAGAAAAATGATCATCCGCGATGTGAAAAAGGCCGATGGTGTAACATTCTATCGCGTAACAGCGGCTCCATCGTATGACGGTTGGGTACAGGCTGAAGCCGTGATCACGAAATTTCGCCCTGACGATGAAAGCCGGTTCTTTGACCTCATCCTGGCAGCAACCGGATTTGAGCAGATAGAGATGTCTGTGCATTTCAGCGAGCTTTTCCCGCGTTCAGAAAAGCGTCCGGCAATTTTGCTGCTCTTGGGCGATCTGTTGGAAGACACGGCAAACAAATTGTCAGGCGATGCCAACCGCCGCCTGAACCGCCGTCAAATGGCTGCGACCCAAGCACCGCTCCACAGCTATTATCTCAATTTTGTCAGCCTTGACCGTTACCGCAGGCTCGGCATCAAATTCGTATTTAATTCTTCAACATTGAAATATCATTATGATGGAGAATCATGGACAGAGATAACAAAGAATTTCTCAAATTCAGAACAGGCGGCCGAGGCTCATCAGCGGCTTGATAATTTGAAGCAAAAAATGGAAACAACCGCTGCCAAAAGGTAGGTTTTTACATTGATGCGGCAATGCGAGCCGCTACGCGGGCATTATTCTCCAAAAGAGCGATGTTGGCATCCTTCGTCCTTCCCTGACTTCTTGATGCAAGTTCGGCAAGCAGGAACGGCGTAACGTCTTTGCCGCCGATGCCATGTTCATTTGCTGACCTCAACGATTCCGCCAACATCCTTTCAAGCTCATCCAAACCGATCTCATGCTTTTCAGGGACAGGAACCGTGACGAGCGTCGCTCCCGGCAGGCCAAGATCTCTCCGCGCCTCGACCGTTTTCGCAACCTCGCGAGCGGTTTCGACACGGTCGTCAACAAATAATCCGCTCGTCCGTGAGTAAAAAGCCGGAAGCTCCGTACATTGCCATCCCAGAACGGTGACGCCGTATGTTTCAAGCCATTCGCGCGTTCGCGGCAGGTCAAGAACTATCTTTGCACCTGAACACACTACCACGATCGGCGTGCGTGCAAGTTCAGGCAGATCAGCAGAAATATCCATCGCATTGCCGCGATGAACGCCGCCGATGCCGCCGGTAGCAAAGACCTTGATGCCCGCACGATGTGCCAAATAGGCCGTTGTTGATACGGTCGTAGCACAATCCAGCTTTTTTGCGACAGCTATTGGCAGGTCGCGTGGAGAAGCTTTACGGATGTCCTTCGCCACAGAAAGGTGTTCAAGCTGCTTTTCATCCAGTCCTACGAAAGCTTCCCCGCCAAAAATGGCGATAGTTGCCGGAACCGCTCCCATATCGCGGACTATCCTTTCAAGCTTTTTTGCTGTGTCCAGATTATGAGGAAAAGGCAGTCCGTGAGAGATCACCGTGGATTCCAGAGCGACAACAGGCTTGTCAAAATGTATCGCTCCGGAAACCTCGTCGTTCAGGTTAAGCTTCATTGGGAATATGCGGGCTTTGATGTCGCCCGCAGACATTTACTTTACGAATTTACCGATGCGGTTCAGCCTTGGGTGTGTCAAACATCCGAGAAAGCCGCCGTTCGATGCTCCGCGGTCGCATGACCAATAAACGAACATTGCCCTGCCTATGACCAGTTCGCGCGGCACAAAGCCCCAACCACGGCTGTCGTCGCTCTGATCGCGGCTGTCGCCCATTACAAAAAAGCTGTTCTCTGGAACAACCATAGGTTTGCCTTGAACACCAAAATTCCAATGATCCAGCTTTAGTGTAAAACCGTTACGAACAGCGCTCATGGTTCGTGAGGAATAATAGGCATTCCATTTATCGTCCGCCTCACGTTCCTCAAATGCACTGGTTTCTAAAGCCGATTGATCCCTGTTCTCATTGTCCGGCAAATCTCCTATAAGACGATGTTCGGGAAGCGGCTGATCGTTTATAAAGACCTGATTATTCTTGAATTCGATCTTTTCACCGGGTAAACCGATAACCCGCTTAACGTAATTTATCTGGTACTTGGCCAATCGTCGCGAACGGTCAGAATTTGGGCTGGAATCAGGAACAACATCATTACCCGGATATTTGAATACGATTATGTCACCGCGTTCGATGTCGCGCATCGGAAGAAACGGCAGCGGGTTTCCGCCCGGATTGAAAATGAATTTATTGACCAGCAGATAATCACCCACCAGAATGGTGTTCTGCATGGAGCCGGTCGGAACGGTCACGGCCTGCAGAATGAACGTCATTCCAAAAATAGCCATGATGAGAGTTACCGTAAAAGATTCCAGATATTCGCGAAAAATAGATTTTGGCGGGCCTTTCGGCTTCTTTTCCTTTTCTTCGGTTTCCGGTTTTTCCTTCTCTTGCGTATTCATAAATTCCCGCGTAGATCTACTTTTATTGCTTACGTTTCGTGATCGATGATCGCCAGTGCGATGCTGGCGGCATCCATTTCAGCAGCCTTGATCGAACGGCCTGTGCCTTCGACACTGCCGCCCTGCCATTCGGCTTTTACCTTGAACGACCTGTCATGCGGCGGCCCGGTCGTTTCAAGCAGACTGTATGTCGGCGTCGGCAATTTGCGTCCCTGAAGCTTTTCCTGAAGCAGCGTTTTGTAATCTGCAGAGCCTTTTGGTGAGGCGTTCTTCAGCTCATCTGCAAACAGCCTTACGATAAATTCCCTTGCCTTATCATAACCCGCATCCAGAAAAACCGCACCGATGACCGCTTCCATCGTATTGGCAAGAAGTGCTGTTTTATTTCTTCCTCCGGAGCGTTCTTCGCCTCGGCTTATGAGTACAGCTTCTCCAAGCCTGCTTTCTACAGCGATGCGTGCCAACGTCGCAGTACTTACAAGGCGATGTTTCATCTGCGTCATATCGCCCTCATCCAGGGTTGGATGATTTTCAAAAAGCCAGTCTGCGGTCACCAACCCGAGTACGGAATCTCCCAGGAACTCGAGCCTTTCGTTGTCACGAGACTCAGTGTCGGATGACGCATTCTCATTTATCCAGGAACCGTGGGTCAAAGCCCTTTCCAATAGCTCCGGCGAGCGGAATTCGTATCCCAGGATATTTTCAAGCCGCAATTCACTCATTGAACACAAGAGGTTAGTTTAGGCAGAAATGAAAAAAAAATAAAGCCGGAAGCTTGAGATAAAGCCTCCGGCCCATTATTTAGATTTGTCAGTTCGTCAGGCGAACTTTCAATAAATTCGGCAGAACTAGTTGCCTGATCCGGTCGTGTTCTCGTTTCCTGTTGACGTTTCCGTTTCAGGATCTGCAACCGGCTGAACTTCACTGGTCGGGTTCGGCAGCGGGCTGCTCGAAACAGACGAGATGTGTTTATCAAGCCCCTCCTTCTTACCTATACGTCCCCAGAGAGTTTTTAGCTCCTCGTATATCTGATCTTTCAGAGTCTTTTCTGAGGGCTTGCTCACATCAGCAACATTGTATGCACGGCTATATGAATCAATGGCCCTTTCTACATAACCATTGAATAAAGCCACCTTTGCTTTAACCTCAGCGTCTAGTCTGAGTACTTCTTTCTCAAGTCTTTGGACTTCGTCTTTATCTTCTATTCCTTCGATCTTGATCTCTTCGATCTTTTTGATCAAAGCGGTTATCTCGGAACCGATAGGGCCAGCCTGATCCATATAGTAAGAAGCGAGCGTTGTATAGATCCTCGGTTCTTTCTGATAGATTCCTGGCTGTTGTGCAACTTCGTAATAGTAAGGCAAAGCTCCCTTATGGTCTTTTTTGGCGTAGTAGGTCAGATGAGCGATAGAATATGTCAATTCGCTCAATGCCTGCTCTTTAGTGCGTTCAAATTCGAATGCACCGTAGTTGCCGTTCGGTTTAGTTGATTTAGCACCTGCTTTTAGTTTGCCCAAAGCATTTTTTGCAAATGATATGGTGTCATCGGCATACTTCATGTTACCGTCAAAAGACTCATACAGGCCGATGATGCCAAGCGGGACCATAACGTTCAGATTATCAGGGTATTCCTTCAAAACCTCTTTTCCGGCAGAGTAAGCATCGTCATACTTTTCACCCTGAATACCGGCATCAAATTTGGCAAGACGTTCGCGAAGCCACAATCTTTTCTTGTATTCAGCAAGAGCCTTTTCCCAGCCAGGAAGCTGTCCTTTGACCCAATCTGCAAAGTCCTTGAACGGCTCGCAAGCACCGTATTTTTCAAGGTATTGCTTAGCTGCATCAACCGCGACCTCAAGCGTTTCATCCTTTACGTAGTTCTCACGTATTTTCGCATCCAGTGCTGCGTTACCGTCATAATCCTCACATGGATTTTGGGCTGAAACGGTCATTGACCCAACTCCCAAAACCACAGCGAGCAATGCTCCCATGCCAACAAATCTAAATATATCTTTCATTTAGGTTACTTCCTCCCACCCGAAAAAATCGGTCCAAAATTTCCTTGACTGAACCACGTCTATTTCACGCGAGTTCGTGCAAATTCTGATGTATATAAAAATTAAAAAGTTGCAAGAATTCCAGCAAGGCAAATAACCTCAGAATAAATTTATCCTAAGGGAGCCAATTCTTGAGAAGCTTAAATAATCACGTAAAAGACCGCATGATGTCAAGCCTTAGTGGAGCCGTTCTTTTTCAATTAGACAACGATATATGTCGTCTTTTCTGCTAATGTAGCGGCTCGCCAAAGCTATACGTCCTACTTACGCTTGACCACGCGGGGACGACTTTCCGCTTTTGACTTGGATTTGTCGGTGGCCTTCTTTCCTTTGTCTGCTGTTTTCTTAGCTGCGGTTGTCGTTTTTGCCTTTGATGCGGCAGCTGGTTTTTTGGCGGCAGAGGCGGTTTTACCTTTTGCAGGAGCAGCTTTGCCTTTAGCGGCTGTTTTTCCCTTTGCGGGAGTTGATGACTTGCTTGCGGCTGCTTTTGAAGACTTGGACGACGGCGCAGCAGACTTTGAAGCTGAAGGTTTCACCGCTGCTTTTGCCGGTGTGGACTTTCCTTTTTTCTCAGCCGGTGCGGCGGCAGGTTTTGACGCCGGCCTCGTTGCAGGCTTGTTTGCCGAACTAGCGGCTGGTTTTTTAGTTACCGGAGCCGACGTTACAACGACCGGCTTTGAGCTTACAGTGGTCGATCTTTTTTCAGCAGCTGATGCTGCAGGTCCTGACGGTTTGTTTTTAGTTGCGGCCGCAGGTTTTGAGGCGCCGTTTTCGGCTCCGGTCTTGTCATACCCGATCACGATCGGAGAAAATACCGGATTTGACTGCCCCGTGCGAACAACACGTCCCGGTTCATCTTTCTTTTGCTGTGTTCCCGCGACTACGACCGGACGTCTGGCATCAATGTCTCGATCAGCGGCCGGAACGGCTGATTCATCGTCATCATCCTCGTCATCGCCGGTTGCCGCTTCGGCCAGTGTCGAAGGAATGGCGTTAGGTGAAGGCATGGACGTCAGCCTGCGAATGGCAAGATTCTTTTCCTGATCTCGTGAAATGGTCGGAGCGAGGGCTCTGTATATCTGTCCGGCTATTGCTGCGGCATTTCTTCCCCGTTCGCTTTCCCCGCGTGTTATCACTACAACTGCGTATTTAGGATCTTCGACCGGAGCAACCGACGCAAAAAGGCCGACCCACGAACCGCGCCCGATGCATGAACCGGTCTTTCCTGCAATTCCCAACGCAGGATCAACGCCCCGGCGAGCTGTGCCGTATTCTGCCGCTCCCATCATGCCCGGCAAGACACGCTGATAGCTGTATTCCGGCAAATTGATGCTGCCGCTAAATTTTGGTTTTATGGATGTTTTCTCGACGCGGGTTTTTGGGATGGTCGGAACAATACGCTTGCCGCCATTGGAAAGAGCTGTGACCATAACGGCCAACTGCAGCGGCGTTACCTCAAAATCATCTGCATGAGAATAGATCCGCGGATTTCTGTTTCCGTAAGGAAGTTTTCCTGCCGTTTCGCCATCTGCATTTATTCCGGTCTTTTGCCCGAGGCCAAGCCGTTTGGCGTAGTCGATCATCTTCTCGTTTCCGACATCAGAGCCTACACGCTGAAAATACGGATTATTTGACCTAGCCAGAGCGTCATCAAGCGTCATCCGCATGGAATTGCCCGTAATATTGCCTTCACCGTCTATCAGCTTTTCGTTGACACCGGCGACGCCTGTCACGAGTTTGATCGTGGAGCAAGGTTTGAACCCCTGTTTTATCGCCCATTCCTGATTGACCATTGTAACGACGCGGCCTGTTTTGGCCTCCATTACAACGACCGTGCCAGCTTTATCACCAAGCGCATCTACAGCAACTTTTCTTACCGCCAGATCTTCGCCTTCAAGGTTGTCTTTTTCAATATTTGCAGCGGTTTCGGTACGAAGTCCGCGTTCAAAAGCCAATTTCCTTGCCCTTGCTTCACGCGCAGCCTGTTCGCGTCGACGCTGCTCTGCCAACGCAGCCTGTCGGCGGGCTTCTTCAGCCTTCTTTCGCTGAGCCTCTTTGCGGCGTTCAGCTGCTGTAAGCGGCTTCTTTGCCTTAGTCGAGGTTTTAGCCTGAGCTTTCGTTGGCGTTGCCTTACGTGAGGTTGTCTTTGCTGCTGCCTTTTTCGTTGGGGCGGCTTTTGATGACTTAGATGAGGATGATCTGGCCTTTTTGGTTTGACCAAACGCGGCTGTTGTTGTCAGAGACAGCAAAACTGCCGCTAAAACCATCAAATGAAAATACTTTCCCGAACGCTTTACGGAACGCAACAACTTCATGCTTTACCTCGGCTGTAGAAAAAATCCAGTTTGTTTGATTTTATGAAAGGTAATTTCAGCCCCGAGGGAACGCTCAGAAACAATAAAGTCTGACGGGACTTTGCGAATTTACTAAGTGACAAGATAACATTCAAGGCATCGGATGGCAAGTAAAATCTTAAGCACTTGCATAAAGTTGGTGATATTATGCCATTTCTGCAGACATTTCGCGGTCGTTTGCTGATGATACTGGCCCTGATGCTGGTAGCGACACTGGGCGTTCAATATTATTTGAATCTAGTGATGCAGCAAGAAAATGACGAACTCCGCCGACTTCAGAGCGATGCTCTGAACGCGGGTATAGCCCTTGGTTTTCAAGGGCTGACGGCGGAAAAAGATCGGCTTCTCGATATTGTAAATAATCCTAACCAACCTTTCCTTGATGAGTCCGCACGGAAACGTATCCTTGATGTCATCATCATTGATAATGATTGGCATGTATCTGACAGCCTGAATCCTGAATACCTGCCGACATTTGATGAAAATGGCGAGTTGGCTTACAAGATGTTATCTGATCTAAAGGATCTTCCGCCGTTGGTTGACAGCAGCCGTCTAGGCGATGACCTTGCTAAATTTCCCAACAAACGAACGTCAGTAAACGAAAAGATCGACGATGAGGCCCATGCCGTTCCGATAGATACGGTCAGCGGAAGATGGTACGTGATGGTCTTGTTGAAGAATGACCGAAGCGAAGCGGCGGCTCGTGCCGCACAGCCCCTGGTCGTGACGCTCGGGGTTCTTCTTATCTCGAGCTTAATAACATTTTGGCTTGTGTGGCGGTTTACCCGGCCAATTGCCGACCTTTCAAATGCAGCTAGACAAGTCGCCGACGGGCATCTGGATGTCCGTGTACCGCTAACCGGTCGGAACGATGAAATGGGACGCCTTGCAGAACGGTTCAACGAAATGACCCGTGAACTGGAAAAATCTAAAGAGCTGGAGGAACAACTGCAACAGGCAGAAAAGAGCGCTGTAGTAGGAAGGCTCGGGTCTGCCATTGCCCATGAGATACGCAATCCGCTGAATTACATAAATCTGACGCTTGACCACCTGAAGGCAAAATATTCCCCGGAAGATCCGGATAAAAAGGCAACTTTTCAAAAGCTGACCTCGCAATTGAAGGACGAGGTCGCAAGGATAAACCAGCAGATAACCGATTTCTTAAATTATTCGCGTCCGGCAACAGCGAACCTCAGGCCGATAGACGCAAGAGAAGTGATCGAAGCATCGCTTAGAATAGTAGAGGCACAGGCCGAAGAAAATAATATCAAGATCGCCGTTATTGAACATGAGAACATACCGCAGATAATGGGCGACCCGGAATTCTTACGCTCCGTTTTCAACAACCTGTTTATAAACGCCGTTCAGGCAATGGGCAATGACGGCGGCAAGCTGACGGTCAAGATAGAAGCCGCCGAAGACCTCGTCCGGTTTGAAATAGCCGACACGGGCAACGGAATACCTGCGGAAAACCTCTCAAAGATATTCGAACCCTATTTTTCAACAAAGGAAACCGGTACTGGCCTTGGCCTCGCCATCGTGCAAAAAATAGTGGAACAGCACAACGGATCAATAGAGGTTGAATCGACCGAGCGTGAAGGAACGAAGTTTACTGTAAGATTACCTTTGGTGAAGCAATGAAGTATTTAACCGCAGAGACACAGAGTCACGGAGACTTTGTTTTAACCTCTCTGCGTCTCGGCAACTCTGCGGTAAAATTAAGCTATGGCAAGAAAATCGATACTCGTCGTTGATGACGAAAAGAACCAGCGGGAAATTTTAGAGACGATCCTTTCAGGTGAAGGATATGACGTGACGACGGCTTCATCGGGTGAGGCGGCGATGAAATTTGTCGAATCGCGGCGTTTTGACCTTGTTCTGACGGACCTGAAAATGACGGGCATGAGCGGCCTTGACCTGCTCAAGGAACTGACCAATTTCGACAGGTCGATCATCGTTATTTTGCTCACCGCGCATGGTTCCGTAGATTCGGCGGTTGATGCTCTGCGGCTCGGCGCGTTCGATTATCTGCAAAAGCCGTATGACAGCGAAAAGCTGCTTGAGACCGTTTCGCGCGCCCTAAACAAACTGTCCGCCTTGGACACAGAGATCGTCTCTGTTTCGCCCGAAATGGACAAGGTCAAAAAGCTGATACTGAAGATCGCAAAATCAAATTCGACCG
Source organism: Acidobacteriota bacterium (assembly GCA_019639215.1). Taxonomy (GTDB): domain Bacteria; phylum Acidobacteriota; class Blastocatellia; order Pyrinomonadales; family Pyrinomonadaceae; genus OLB17. Next base: position 345 of record JAHBSH010000096.1, on the reverse strand, counting down.
TTTTGATACGCGGCGAAAGCGGCACCGGTAAGGAACTGATCGCCCGCTCGATACACATGAACAGCCTGCGGGCAAGCAATACATTTCAGGCTGTGAACTGCGCCGCGATAAATGAAAATCTGCTCGAATCGGAGCTTTTCGGCCACGAAAAAGGCTCGTTCACCGGAGCGGTCGGCGAAAAGAAAGGCCTTTTTGAGATAGCAGACGGCGGAACGCTGTTTCTGGACGAGATCGGCGAGCTCGACATCGCGTTGCAGGCAAAACTTCTGCGTGCATTGCAGGAACGCGAGATAAGACGCGTTGGCGGCGTAAAGGAAATATCTGTAGATGTTCGTGTGCTTGCCG
>JAHBSH010000095.1 GCA_019639215.1 Acidobacteriota bacterium | reverse complement strand
AGTTTGGAAAGAGACCTATCGTATTAATCACAAAGAGCAGGTTGAAAGACAGATCCGAACTGTACGTCAGAAACTTCGGGAAGCTACCGGCAAGGAATGCATAAAAAAACTTCCGGGCGGATTCAAATGCACAATGACGGTCATTGCCCGGCCTGACGAACAGGACGGATTTCATGATGTCTCGCCTTTGACAGCAAGTGATCGCGCCGAACACAGAGATTTCTTTGGACGTTTGATATCAGAACAGCCTGTAAGGATCATTTTCCCATTAAGAAAGGCAAAGGCAGCTGAATTTATCACTGCGATCGATCCGCCGCAGGACAGTTTGGGAAGGTTTGCTGAACCGGAAGGCGTTGATTATTGGTGGAATATGCACGATGTCAGGGGAGCATCGTATTTGATAAACCAGCTGACCAAAGTCACCACCGCCGGATTTGATTTTTTGAATGATACAACGGCTATCGAAACTGCAACCAGTGGATCATTGGCTTTCTCATTCGGGCTTTGGAACCGATATTCAAAATGGCTGGCGACTTTCTTTGATGAAAATGAGATCAGGATAGGCTGGAAAAACTCGCATAACGATCCTGATCTTCTGACGGATACATTTTGGATCAATGGCGTGGAGCCGGAATACGATGACGTGACCGATGTCGCGTTAATAGCTCGCGTCGTGTTGCCTGGACGCACGCGAAAGCAGGACCTCATCTCGATTTTGATAGGAGGGAGGACGGCTCTTGGAACGGCTGCGGCGTCATATTATTTAGCAAATAATTTCAAGGAACTGCTTCTTATGTACAGTGCCAGTGGGCATGATCTACAGCGTGATTCGCTAGCTGTTGCCGTTCGTCACCATACCGATAAAGAAATGTCGGCGTCGATGGATGTAACTGCGGAACTGGTGAAATCGGAAGGAGATCCTCTTCATTGTTTTAGCCGGATCAGGGGCTGATACTATGCTGACAAAGCTGTGTAAATGCAAAGAGCGGATTATATGCAAGTTGTCACTAAGGTCTGTATCAAGCATCTGAGCTACGGCCAAACCCGCCATCTATTCACGGCACTATAAAAGGAAACTAAAGACCTCATCGATCTGACCCTCTCGAAGGACAGACAAACTGTCATCTGTTCCTTTCTCCTTCCTGATCTTTTGCCGCATTTTACCGTTCTTGTCAAACGGGTATTTACCCTAAAGATGATTTTGGTAATAATAGATGTTATGAGAAAGATCATTCCGCTAGTTGCCGTGCTGTGTTTTGGCATGGTTTCCGCTTTTGCCCAGAACAGATTCGAGGGTTACAACATCGTCGTCAGCGCTCCTAAAGATCATAAACAGGCGACATGTGCCGTAAGGTATGCTTCTCCTGCAACTCGCATTACGGTAACGGATCTTGACCGCTCTACGCCGATGAAGGTAACGCCTTGTTCCGGTTCCGGGACCAATCTTGTTCAGGGAGCTTCGGGTACGGCAACGCTTCAGGCGAATGCCTCAAACTACAAATGGTGCTTTACCGGAGAGGATAAAAATTATCGCGTAGAATTTACCGGTGACAGTTTCGCAGGGCCAACTACCTATATTTGGCCTGCTCTTTCTGCCGAGAACGAACGCGGTTTTTACAACATCCGCGATTTTGGCGCAAAGGGCGACGGTAAAACAGACGATACAATTGCCTTTAAGAGTGCCATGGCCGTTATCGCCTCGAACAACGGCGGGACTCTGACCGTTCCTGACGGCGATTATATTGTTACGTCGCCGGTCTCGCTGCCTTCGGGCATCACCATCGCCGGGTCTAACGGCCTTCAATCCGGAGCCTCGACCAGCCATTTGCCGCGACAAAATCCTACCCGCATCACGCTTGCGGGAGCAAAACGATCATTGTTCACTATCGGCGAATGTGTAGAAAAGGTGGTCTTTCGTGATATAGAACTTTATGCCCAAAGCAACGATCAGACGAACGGCATTGAAGCATACGGAGCTTTTCAATCCAGTCAGGGATTTGATTTTGACCGTGTGGTCTTTCAAAACTTTAACCGAGGCATCAGCGCCTACGGATTACCGCAGACCAGCCTGCAATGGCAGTTTGATTATATCAACATGAATTCCTGCCGGTTCATCTTCAATCGCGACGCAGGAATTTATGTGAATACAAAGAATACTGATTGGAAGATCTCCGCAGGGCTTTTCATCAACCCAAAGAAACAGCCTGGCCAGAATGCTGATTCGATGCATTTTGAACGTGCCGGTGCAATAATGATCCAGAACACCTTTGGCGGAGGTTTCCCTCAGGCATTGGGCGGAACGTACCTGAAGATCTTGGACAGCGGCAACGTTACGATAATCGGTTCTCAGACAGAAGCGATGACGAATTCCATCGTTTACAACGAACCGAATAACCCGATGGCGGGTGATTACACATATCCGATAACCATCATGAATTCGACCTTTGGGCATCCGATCATTTTCAATGCCCGCCGAACACTCGTTTCTACAGGGAACCTTTACGGTGGCGATACGTTCAAAGCAGATGATCGACTTCGGGTCTATTCAACAGGCGACCGCTTTTGTTATGACGGACACATTCTGGGGTGCGTCGGTTCGGACGAGGGAAGTTTCGACAAAGCAACCATCATCTTTATGACCGGCCAGCCGGGCGAGGGCAGATTAAAGGGGCGTTCAACCTTTTTCGGAACGGATGTCGAATTTGGAGCTCCCGTCAAAATGCCGGCGATGATGCAAAACGCTTTGCCGAAAGGCAGAGAGAACGGTTCGATGGTCTATTGCCAAAACTGCCGCCGTTCAACAACCCCGTGTCAGGCGGGCGGCAGCGGAGCACCGGCGATGGTCGTAAACGGCCAGTGGAGCTGTCTATAACCAATTTATGTCAACGTTAGCCGAGAGCGTATATAAGATCAGCGACAGTGACCGTCAGGAATTTTGGCGTGAAGGCCACATTCTGCTTCGCTCTGTTGCTGAGGCTGACGTGATCGGCAAATATCGTCAGGACATAGCTGATGCGGCCTTTCGATATTCGACAGAGACCCGCGACATGGACGAACGCGACACATACGGCAAGGCTTTTCTGCAAGTAACGAACCTGTGGCAGCACGATGAAAAGGTACGCGAATTTGTCTTCAATACGCGGTTCGCACGCATCGCGGCTGATCTGCTCGGTGTTGAAAACGTCAGGCTTTATCACGATCAGGCTCTGATAAAAGAACCCGGCGGCGGCCCGACGCCGTGGCATCAGGATATGTATTACTGGCCGCTGGATTCTGAAAAGACGGTGACGATGTGGATGCCGCTCGTTGATATTGACGAGCAGATGGGAATGCTCACCTTTGCCTCCGGTTCGCACGCAAACAAGGCTGCGGGCAATGTCGGCATCTCAGACGAAAGCGAGTCATTTTATGGCGACCACATCAGCGAAAAAGGCTATCCCATTGCCAAAGCAGATTCTATGCAGGCCGGTGACGCTACATTTCACCTCGGATGGACGATACATAGTGCCGGAGCAAATCTGTCAACGGACAGGTCGCGTCAGGTCATGACCGTGATCTATTACGCAGACGGCACGCTGATCTCGCCACCTGTTAACAAACATCAACAAGCCGATCTGGACGCATGGCTGGGCGGTTTGTCTTCCGGCTCACCGGCGAACGGCCCACTTAATCCGATACTGACATGAACTCCTTTCAGCTATCAGGTAAAATCTTTTCATAGATGGATATAACGAACCGAAGGACGTATTTTCGGATCATAATCACGCTTGGATTTCTTATCGGGCTGAATCCATTCAGCATTGATATGTATCTGCCCGGGTTTTCGTCGATCGCGGCCTCGCTGAATACAGATGTCGCGACCGTCGGGCTTTCGCTTGCAAGCTTTTTTGCGGGTATTTGTCTGGGACAGCTTTTTTACGGCCCGATCCTTGACCGCTTTGGTCGCAAAAAGCCGCTGCTCATCGGCCTTTCGATCTATTTGCTGGCATCGGTTGGCTGTGCATTTGTTACAAGCATCGAGCAGCTGATATTGCTTCGTTTTGTACAGGCTCTTGGCGGATGTGCGGGCATGGTTGCCAGCCGTGCGATGGTTCGCGACATCTTTCCGCCGCAGGATAATGCCCGCGTATTTTCGATGCTGATCCTCGTAATGGGCGTGGCGCCGATCATTGCCCCGAGCATCGGCGGAGCCGTCGTTACTTTCTTTGACTGGCACGCGATCTTTATCGTGCTGGCATTGATAACCGCGGCGGTGATGGCTGCGGTGATGATATTTTTACCCGAAAGCAAAGGCCCCGATCCTCTGGTATCGCTCAATCCTGTAGCGGTCGTGAAGGGATATTTTTATGTGATGCTGAACCGGCGTTTTTTGTTATATACGCTTGCACTCGCTTTTGGCTCTGCCGCTCTGTTCGGCTATATTACCAGTTCACCGTTCCTTTTCATGGAGGTTTATGGCCTCGGCGAATTTCAATACAGCCTGGCATTCAGCTTTTGTGCCTTTTGCCTGATCACGGGCAGCCAGGTCAATCGGGCATTGCTCAACAGAATGAGCGAAGAGCGTGCGGCACTGCTGACAGGCGGTATTTTGGTCGCGGTCACGCTGATCTTGCTCTCGTTGATGCTGCTGTCGCAAGTTCATCTGGCTGTTGTCCTCGCCTGCATTGCGATCTTTATGTTTTCGCTGGGAATATTCAACCCGAACACGTCCGCTTTGGCAATGACCAGCGTTTCGCATAATATCGGTATGGCATCGGCAATGACCGGATTTGTTCAGATGGGTCTGAGCGCTGTAATTGCCGGAATGGTGAGCGTCCTGGCAAACGGGACGACCATTCCCATGACCGCCATAATGTTTGGCTGTGCGGTCATATTGCTTGCCTGCGTCTTTTTGGCGAACAGCACGCCGCAGCTAAGCGACGCCGGAGAACCGGCCGTTCTAAAATAAAAGTGTATTCAGACTAAAAATGACCAGAATGAAAATTGATTGAAAATGCTTGAGTCTATTTTTGCGATTTTTTGCAACAATGAGACCTGTCTTGCGTGATTAAAGGGCTGTCGGACGTTGACCTTATACTCTTGCTTTAGACATCAACGCAAGCAATTCACACTAAAATGGATCAAAGAGGAGGAAGAATGAAAAGGGTATTTCTATTATCATTTTTTATGACGGTTATGGCTTATTTGCCTGTGTCGGGGCAAAGTTTTGAGGATTTGAATAAAGAATATTTAAGAATGAAAAACAGGCCGGTTCCTGCAGGCAAGGTCTCTGCAAAACCGATCATTGTGATTGCCGCCGCCGCTCGAAACAGTGACGGAAGTATTAAGATCTCACTTCTTACTGATGCCCACGAAACACTTTCAGATCTTTTGGTGCAGCCGCTCATTCTTTTGAACGGAATGGAAGGCCGCCAACCGGGAGACAAGGCCGGAGAGGTAACATCCATTTCCTTAGAAGGCCCGAAGGCCGATGAAGCGCTGGCAAATCCCGTGGTTATCATTGCCGCTGATGCAGGAGCAAATGCAATAGAGGTGCGGTTTGTGATCGGGGCCGCCGAGAATGAACAACGCCTGTTGATCCCATTGAAAGATGAGCCTGAAATAGCGGCGGTCAGATTTATAGAATGATGTCAGCCAGTTTTATTATCAGGGATCGAGAGAGGCATTCCTAAACTTTCTGATCTTTGCGTTGTGTTCATAAATATGAATAGTTGTTCTATTATGGACACAATGCTCAAAATAGACGTTCACACTCACATTCTTCCAAAAGACATTCCCGCGTGGAAAGAACGCTTTGGCTACGGCGGATTCATTACACTGGATCACTACGCTCCGTGCTGCGCTCATATGAAGCGTGACGACGGCAAGCAGTTCCGCGACATCGAATCGAACTGCTGGGATCCCATAAAACGCATCGAAGAAATGGACGAACACGGCGTTGGTATACAGGTGCTTTCGACAGTTCCGGTAATGTTCTGTTACTGGACAAAATCCAGCGACGGTGCCGAGACCGCAAAATTTCTGAACGACGGCATCGCTGAGATCGTCACCGAATTTCCACTGCGTTTTGTCGGACTCGGAACCGTGCCCATGCAGGACACAACTCTTGCTGTAAAGGAACTCGAACGCTGTAAACAGATAGGCATGGCGGGCGTTCAGATAGGCACGAACGTCAACCAACTTAATCTCGGCGAGCCGCAATTTTTTGACTTTTTCAAGGCTTGCGAAGAGCTTGGAATGGCTGTTTTCGTCCATCCGTGGGAAATGATGGGCGAGGCAGATATGCAAAAATATTGGCTGCCGTGGCTGGTCGGGATGCCTGCCGAAACATCGCGCGCCATTTGTTCGCTGATCTTTTCCGGCGTTCTCGAAAAGCTGCCAAACTTGCGTATCTGCTTTGCACACGGCGGCGGATCGTTTCCCGCAACCATCGGCCGCATCGAACACGGTTTCGACGTTCGCCCGGATCTGGTCGCGGTCGATAACGGCATCAATCCGCGCGAATACGTAAAACGCATCTACTTCGATTCGCTCGTGCATGACGCTGCCGCTCTGGATTACCTCGTCAACCTCGCCGGAGCAAACCGCATAATGCTCGGCACAGATTACCCGTTCCCGCTCGGCGAACTCGAACCTGGAAAACTCATAGGATCGATGTCTTATGATACCGCCGCAAAAGAAATGCTCCTCCACGGCTCGGCCCTAAACTGGTTGAATTTAGACGACCCTGTATCCTAAAAATATGAATGACAATCTCTTACACGCCATAACTGCTACCATTGAAGAAAAGACGAATTTTAGGTGCGGGGAGGTTAGCCCGGAAGATTTTCAGGGATATGAAAACCTCAACCTTGAACTGGCCGCAAAAAGACTCTTTCAATGGAGATGGTTTTTAGAGGATGCGGAAGTAGGCCCGGAGATCTATTCATCATCAAGAATTCTTGAGCGTGAAAAAGAAAATAACTATCTTGAACAAGGGCTTATACAGATCGGTGATTGCCCTAACGGAGATGAAATTTACTTTCGTAAATCCGACTGGGCGGTTTTATACTGGTCACATGATGAAGTTATTGATGAAGAATGGACCATAAAAAGCGACAGTTCTTTATATCCTGCTTATTCCAGAATTGAATATTTACTTTTGAACATCGTTAATCAGAATTTCATCCCTTGGGATTCTTACTCTGCTCGAGAATATTTTTACCTTTACCACGGGAAATAAATGTCAATTTAGGCTATGCACTTTAATAAGGTTGGGAATGGTCAATGGATAATTTTGACGAATATTTACGGCAAGGCGAACCTGACAAAGCGGATAAAGCGAAAGCCTGGAAAACGGCTATCGGCTTGCAGCAGGTTGACGGGCTGAAACCGTCTGATTATCTTATCGAAACCGCTCGTCAAAATATTGAAGGCGACATCACGATCGAAGAAGCTAAACAGCGGATAGATAGCTATTACAAGCAGCATCCTGTAAAAGATGCCGAAAACCGCACTGAAGAAGCTGACAAAGTTTCGGTTCGGGTGGCAGAGATCTTAGGCGAGCAAACATTCACATTTTCGCCTGCGGAGTACTTGACCATTCATCGCAGATTGTTTGGCGGCATTTACAAACACGCAGGCAAGATCCGCGACTACAACATTACCAAACAAGAATGGGTTTTAGATGGTGAAACAGTTTTGTATGGCAGTGCCGAGAGTCTAAAAGCTACGTTGGAACATGATTTTCAGCAAGAGAAACAGTTTAGTTATCAAGGCTTAAGTCAGCAGGAAACGATAGAACATATAGCACGCTTCATTTCCTATCTGTGGCAAATTCACATCTTCGGAGAGGGAAACACCCGAACAACGGCAATTTTTTTAATCAAATATCTTCGCAAGCTGGGTTTTACAGAGGCAAACAACGATTTGTTTGCCGAGTATTCGTGGTATTTCCGCAATGCTTTGGTAAGAGCTAATTATGAAGATTTGTCAAAAGGCATTACTAAAACCGATAAATTCCTTATCCGTTTTCTATTAAACTTATTGCTTAAAGAAAACCATTCGCTGAAAAACCGTGAAATGCACGTTCATTATGTTGCCCCTATAAAAGACGCTGTGGAGAAAAAAGGTGGTCAGAAAAAGGTGGTCAGAAAAGGTGGTCAGAAAAGGTGGTCAGAAGTTTTGGAGCTGATAAAAGAAAAACCAGAAATAACTAGAAGCGAACTTTCTGAAAAATTAGGAATAAATCCTTCTGCCATTCAAAAACACATTCAAAAACTAAAAGCCGAAGGAAAAATTGAACGTGTTGGCGCTGACAAAGGCGGACATTGGAAAATTGTGGAATAAATAATGCCGATCCCCAAACCCGAACACTATGCCGAAGAGGGCGTTGCTCATCAAGAGAAAATGGCAGATAACAAACCGAACAGCAATTCAGACTTCATTTTGTTCAAAACGGAAGATCAACAAGTCTCGGTGGATGTTCGATTTGAAGACGAAACGGTTTGGCTTACTCAAGAGCAAATGGCAGCGTTGTTTGACAAGGGGCGCAGCACGATCGCAGAGCATATATTAAATGTGTTCAAGGAAGGAGAATTGGATGAAACGGCAACTTGTCGGAAATTCCGACAAGTTCGATTAGAAGGTAACCGAAGCGTAGGGCGAGATGTAGAACATTACAATCTTGATGTAATTATTTCAGTAGGATACCGGGTTAAATCCTTGCGAGGCACGCAGTTCCGTATGTGGGCTACGCAACGCCTCAAAGAGTACATTGTAAAGGGTTTTACGATGGACGATGAACGCCTGAAAGATCTGGGCGGCGGTGGTTATTGGAAAGAACTTTTGCAGCGCATCCGCGACATTCGTTCTTCCGAAAAAGTGTTCTATCGTCAGGTGCTGGATATTTACGCGACAAGTATTGATTACGAACCGAAAGCCGAAGTTTCCATTGAGTTTTTCAAAAAAGTGCAAAACAAGATTCATCACGCCGTTCACGGACAAACGGCGGCTGAGGTTATCTATGACCGAGCCGACGCCGAAAAAGAGTTTATGGGGTTGATGACCTTCCCGGGGGAACGTCCGTATCTGAAAGACGTAGTTATCGCAAAGAATTATCTCGATGAAAAAGAGTTACGAGCAATGGGGCAGATCGTGTCGGGTTATCTTGATTTTGCCGAGCGGCAGGCCGAACGGGAACAGCCGATGACGATGAAAGACTGGGCGGCACATTTGGACAGGATCCTGACAATGAGCGGAGAAAAACTACTGCTTGATGCGGGTTCTGTAAGCCATGAGCAAGCGGTGGAAAAAGCCACGATGGAATATAAAAAATATCAGCAAAAAACCTTGAGCGAGGTCGAAAAGAATTATTTAGAAACTTTGAAAATGATCGAAAACACGACGAAAGACAAGAAATAAAAAGGGCCACGCAGATAGGAACAATGACGGGATCTGAATCAAACACATTAGCACATGTTGGGCTGGACGCTGCCGATCCGCTTCGGCGGTTCCGTGAGGAGTTTCACATTCCGAAACACTCAGATGGTTCTGAGGTGCTGTATTTTACGGGGAACTCGCTTGGCTTACAGCCAAAGCGGACGCGGGAATACATAGAGCAGGAACTGAAAGATTGGGCGGAGCTTGGCGTTGAGGGGCATTTTCATGCAAAGCATCCGTGGCTGCCGTATCACGAATTTGTGACGGAACCGCTTGCACGCATCGTCGGGGCAAAACCGGTCGAGGTCGTGGCGATGAATTCGCTGACCGTAAATCTGCATCTGCTGATGGTGTCGTTCTATCGTCCCACGCCGTCACGCTACAAGATCATCATCGAAAAAGGAGCGTTCCCGTCCGATCAATATGCCGTCGGATCGCAGATAGATTTTCACACCGCAAAGTCACAGAGAAGCGAAGATCCATCAGCACAACCTGCATCCGCAACCAAGCATTTAAAAAACTCCCCTCCTTACAAAGGAGGGGTGGCATCCGCCTCGGATGACGGGGTGGTTCTTTCCGGCAATCCGCTTATCGAACTCACGCCCCGCGATGGCGAAACAACTCTTCGGACCGAAGACATTCTCGAAACCATTGACCGCGAAGGCGACAGCGTTGCTCTTATTCTGCTTGGCGGCGTTAATTACTACACCGGCCAGGCTTTTGATATGAAAGCGATAACCGAGGCCGGCCATAAAAAAGGCTGTGTTGTCGGGTTTGATCTGGCACACGCCGCCGGAAATCTCGAATTAAAGTTGCATGATTGGGGCGTAGATTTTGCTGCGTGGTGTTCGTATAAATATCTCAACTCAGGGCCTGGCGGCATCGCGGGCATTTTTGTTCATGAACGCCACGCACATTCATTTGACCTGCCGCGTTTTGCGGGCTGGTGGGGACATGACAAGTCTACCCGTTTTCTGATGGGGCCTGATTTTGTTCCGCTCGCAGGTGCTGAAGGCTGGCAGCTTTCCAATCCGCCGATATTTCAGCTTGCCGCTCTGCGTGCCTCGCTCGAACTTTTCGACGAAGCAACAATGCCCGCCCTGCGTGAAAAATCTGTAAAGCTGACGGCGTATCTGGAAAAACTGCTTGCCGAGATCAACGACGACCGCATAGAGATCATCACACCACGCGACCCCGCTCAACGCGGTTGCCAGCTTTCCATCCGCGTAAAAGCAGAAACACGGCCTGCCGAAAGCGTGCCGGATAAAGCTGAGGCGGAAACACGGGCCGCTGGGAGTGTGCCTGCTTCTGAGATTTCCAATAAAGCCCTTTTCAACGCCCTAACCGAACGCGGCGTCATCGCCGACTGGCGCGAACCCGACGTCATCCGCGTCGCACCCGTGCCGTTGTACAATACATTCAAAGACATTTGTCGTTTCGTTGAGATATTGAAAGATTGTTTACTATGAAATGGTTCGATATTTCAGATGAGTTGCTTCCTAAACTGCGCCAGCTTCAGGAGCAAGACCCGCCGGAAAAGCGAATGGAATCGGAAGATGCTGTTATGATGTTTGCCGGACTTGGCGATCCAATGTATCTCACATTTGATGGTCGAGTTCTTATTGTAGATATGCTGGAAGATGTCCCGCCTCGAGAAGCAGCAAGTTTTCAGGAGGCTGTATCCGCGATCATCATTGGGGCTAAAAAACGAAAGTGTCCTGAATTATTTGATCTGCTGCCTATGAGAGGTGAAAATGCAGCAGACTGCAATGAATGCGATAAAAGCGGTTGGCAGCGAATAGCCGAAACTATCACGATAGTTTGCGAAAATTGCGGTGGTTTGGGCTGGAAGTGAACAATTCAAGTATCAGAAATGACCATCCGCGTCGCAACCGTGCAGTTGTATAATTCGTTTGAGGATGTGCATCAGTTCACTGTGATTTTGAAGGATTGTCTTCAGTAAATAAAACACCCTGT
>JAHBSH010000094.1 GCA_019639215.1 Acidobacteriota bacterium | reverse complement strand
AAGGAATTAACCTGCTAAATGCTGAACCGACACTTATTGATTCTCGTACAGATCTGGGTGAAACACCGTTGCATTACCTTGCTGTTGAGAACAAGCTGGAAGCAGTTCAGGTTTTGGTAAGTCGCGGAGCTGATGTCAATACCATAAGCGATTCCGGCGGAACTCCTCTGTCAGAAGCTGCTGAGCTCGGATATGTTGATATGGTCAAGTACCTAATATCAGCCGGGGCACAACTTTGTTTAGAAGGCCAGAGTGAACCAATTCTGAACCAAGGTGTGATTTCCGGTAATATCGAGATAGTCCAAACTCTGCTTGATGCCGGAGCAGACTTAAACAGCCCGGATACTCTAGGGAATACCGCTCTGCATATTGCGGCTAAGAAGAATAATGTAGAGATCGCTAAGATGCTCATCAATGCAGGAGCGGACACTAAGCGCCAGCAGCTTTTTGACGAGACCCCGTTAGATACAGCTCGTAACGCCGGATCGATCGAGACAGAACAAATATTAGCCCGTTTGGACAACGTATAGACGAATAATAGTTTGGGTAGGGTCGTTGAATGTATAGGAACCGCAAATAACGACGTGCTTAGGGGGTGTCCTCTACGGTGTTGAATACCGTGCAATGACTGTCAATGTCTCAAATTTACGTAACACCAATAACGACGATGAAAATAAAATTGGACTTGTTCGTGAGTTGGTTTTTCGCCATGGCTGGAACACAACTTGTTTTCAGATAGTAAATCCGGGGATGGAATATTGGTTTGGCGATAACGGCGATTCGGTCGTTGCATATGCTGATACCAAACACACGAGGGTTGTTGCCGGAGCACCTGTTTGTTCAAAGGCGTCCCTGCCTGATGTTGCCCGCCGATTTGAACAAGACTCTGCTGATCTCGAAAAAAACGTTTGCTATTTTGGTGCCGAACAGCGACTGGAAAACATCTATCACGAGTCGGATCATCATTCTAAGATTCTGCTCGGTGCACAGCCTGTATGGCATCCGGCAAATTGGGAAAAAGCGGTAAAAGGCAAAGGCTCGCTAAGGGCACAGCTTAACCGTGCCGTAAACAAGGGGGTCGTCATATCAGAATGGCCAGTAGAAAAAGCTACTGATAATTCTCTGTTATGGGATTGTCTGAGAAAATGGCTTGATACCAAAGGCTTGCCGCCGCTGAGTTTTATGATAGAACCGGCGACCCTAAAGCATCTCGAAGGGCGGCGAATTTTCGTTGCCGAGCACGATGAAAATGTCGTTGCTTTTCTAGTGCTTTCTCCGATCCCGAGAAGGTCAGGATGGCTCACCGAACAGTTTCCGCACACGCCCGAAGCCCCGAACGGAACGGTCGAACTGATGATGGACAATGCGTTTCGAAAACTTGCCGCGGACGGTGCTCAATATGTTACGCTTGGCCTTTCCCCGCTGTCTCGTAGAGCGAAAATAGATGCCTTTGAAAACCCGATGTGGTTACGGGCATTTCTTGCGTGGATGAGAAAACACGGCCAACGGTTCTATAATTTTGACGGCCTGGATGCTTTCAAGGCAAAGATGGCACCGGAATATTGGGAACCGATATTTGCTATTTCAAACGAACCGGAATTTTCACGCCGCACGCTCTTTTCCATTGGCGAAGCGTTCAGCAATAATCGTCCCTTTCGCGTCTTCGGAAAGGGACTTTTGCGCTCTGTAAGGTCAGAGCTTAAGTGGCTTAAACAACGTCTGATAAATTGAATATGAAGCCAAAACGCACTTCGATAAGTTATATCGCAAACGAGATCGATATACGTGATATAGACAACGATGTTTGGCGGAATTTTCCTGAGACTGCCGTATCAACCTACTGGTCAGGAGCCGAAGCACCGGAAGGAAGGCATTTTTCTTTTAAGATACTGTGGTCTGCCGAAAACCTCTATGTGCTTTTTAGGGCAAATACCGGCGAGCCGCTCATCGTAGCTGAAAAGCCTGATCTGGCAAGAAAATCGCTCGGACTTTGGGATCGTGATGTATGCGAGATATTTATTGCACCGAACAGGGATGAACCGCGACGATATTTCGAGTTTGAAGCCGCACCGACCGGCGAATGGCTAGACGTTGCACTGGATCTGACCGGCGGCGAAAGAATATCCGATTGGGAATACAATTCAGGTATGAAGACCGCGTCTCGGATAGAAGATGATCACACCATAACGATGATCCAGATACCTTTTACTTCGCTTGGTAAAACTCCAAAGCCGGGTGACCTTTGGCTCGGCAACATTTTCAGGTGCGTAGGCAAAGACCCTACACGCGGCTATCTTACCTGGTCGCCGACCATGACGGAAACGCCAAATTTCCATGTTCCTGAACGCTTTGGTGAGTTTGTTTTCAAGTGACTAGAGCAGAGCATCCTTGCTTGTTACTTCCGAAAAGATCAAAGACAGGCAGGGATGCTTGCGACTCCAATCAGACCGTCATTCCGCCATCAACAGCGATGGTTTGACCGGTTATGTAGCTGGACGCAGCCGAAGCCAGGAACACTACCGTCCCTTTTAATTCTCCTTCTGCACCGATACGCGGGATCACGTTGTTTTCCTGTATAGAACGCTCGTAAATATCTATTACCGAATCAGCGAGCCGCGAATGGAAAAATCCCGGAGCAATTGCGTTCACCCTCAACCCGCGCCGTCCCCAGCTGGCAGCCAATTCGCGCGTAAGGCCGATCAGCCCTGCCTTGCTAGCGACATAACCGGCATAGAATGGCCCATTTGCTGATGATGTCATGCCGGATATCGATGCAATATTTATTATCGAACCGCTTCCCTGCTTCAACATCTCGCGTCCTGCCGCTTGCGCCATCAGAAAACAACCCGTCAAATTTACATCTAAAACCTTCTGCCATTTTTCTAGCGGCATTTCCTCCGGCATAGCTCCCCATGAGACGCCGGCATTGTTTACAAGGATATCAAGCTTTCCGAACGCTTCGACCGTTGCTTTTACCAATGCTTCTACATCCTCCGGTTTTGAAACATCACAGGTCATTCCGGATACGCTGAAACCACGCTCAGTAAACTCTGCCACCGTTTCATCCAGCCATTCGCTGCGTCGGGCACAGAGCATGACATTAGCCCCGGCTTCTGCCAAACCTTCTGCCATCTCTTTGCCGATACCCCTAGAACCTCCGGTTACTATTGCCGTTTTTCCGCTTAGATCAAAAAGCTCTTTTATGTTTCTGCTCATCTGTTTTGACTATAGATTACCATGTGGAGAATAACAGTGCTCAGCCGGCAAAGACGTGCTTGCACTTCGCTTCGCATTATGTCTTTAATCTAATTATGACTAAAACCCCAAGGGAACTCGCCTTTTTGCGTGACCTTTATATTACAGATGACTGGACAAAGCGTTTTACCGAACTTGCTGACGAACACGTTAAGTTTAAGGATGCGGAAAACCTTTTATATATCAATGCCGGAACAGGAACGCACTGTTTTGAAATAAGGGAACGCATTGATGACAACACCGCCGTCTTTGCATTGTGTGAGGACGAACATCTTATGGCAATAGCACAGGACAAAGCTGTTGCCGTCAGCTCTGATGTCGATTTTTCGACAATGCATTTTGAAGACGATGCCTTTGACGCCGTCATTACAGATGCCAGTCTGGTGCCACCGTCAGATATTGATGAGACATTGCGGGAAAGCTCTCGTGTGGCGAGAATTGGTGCGGATATTTCAGTCCTGACCGTAACCGCAGGCAGTTTTGGCGAGATATTCTCTTTGCTGTGGGAAGTACTATTGAACGATGATCTTGGCGAACACGGAACCGTCGCAGAAAAAATGATCTCAGATCTGCCATCGGTCAGCCGTTTAGAAGAGATTGCCGCTAAAGCAGGTTACGTAAATTTACATACCCATACCTCGAACGAAGTATTTGAATACGAAGACGGAGCGGCTCTGATATCTTCACCTTTGATAGTAGATTTTTTTATGCCTCAGTGGTTAAAAGGTCTTTCCGAAGATGAGGTCGATACCATTTTAGAAAAACTCGGAAAACTGATAGACAGCGAAAAGGGATCGCTGTCTTTCCGCTTCTCTGTAAAAGCAACATTGCTCACTGGAGAAAAAAGCTAAACGATCTCGAAAATGATACAGGGCGGATTAGGTTCTAAATAAAACCTCTTCCGCCCATTCTCTATATTCGATCTGCTTTCCGGTTTAGAACAAGATCACTTGGCTTCTGCCCTTCTTCGAAGTTCACGAGCCAATTCATCATCGCTCATTTCGGATATCTGCGGGGCTTCGACGGCGGAGATCCTTTTCTCAGCCATCTCCTCTTCCTCAGCCTCTTTCATCCCTTCCTTAAAGGCTTTGCGTGACTGACCCAAAGACTTTGCAAGCTGCGGCAAACGCGATGCTCCGAATAAAAGGAACAAAACTGCTACGATAAGTATGATCTCTGTCGATCCTAGCGCAATGGCAAACATAATTACTCCTAGCAACTCCGACAAGTGCGGTAATAAATATCCAGATCGGAATTATATCACAGCAAGCCGTTCCTAAAGCCCAGCGGTCTTAAATCGATCCGTGGCCTCGATCAGTGCGGATGTTATTCCCTTTTCTGAAACTGAATGTCCAGCGTCAGGCACTACGACAAAATCGGCCTCAGGAAAAGCTCTGTGCAGATCCCAAGCAGATGTCATCGGACAAACAACGTCATATCGGCCCTGTACGATAACGGTAGGGATATTGCGGATCTTATCAACATTTTCCAGAAGAAAATTGTCACTTTCGAAAAACGAACCGTTCATGAAATAGTGACATTCAATGCGTGCGAGCGAAAGAGCCGCGTGAGCAGATTCCCAATGATCGACCAGATCAGGATCGGGAAACAACTTTGATGTTGCCCCTTCCCATGTGCTCCAGGCTCGTGCGGCCGAAAGTCTTACGGTCTCGTCGTCGCTGGTAAGCCGTTTGTGATATGCCGACATAAAATCGCCGCGTTCTTCCGCCGGTATCTCGTCACGATACCGCTCCCAGAAATCAGGAAATATCTCTGAAGCACCTTGCTGATAAAACCACTCCAGCTCTTTCCTTCTGGTCAGAAATATTCCGCGAAGTATGAGGCCGAGACAGCGATCGGGATGGGTGATCCCGTAAGCAAGACTCAGCGTCGAACCCCACGAACCGCCAAAAACATACCATTTATCAATACTGAATTTTTCTCGCAGCGTCTCGATATCGTTTATCAGATCCCACGTCGTATTCTCACGAAGTTCGGCATGAGGAGTGGAACGCCCGGAACCGCGCTGATCAAAAAGAATGACATGATATGCCTCAGGATCAAAAAACCGACGATACAGCGGTATCAAGCCGCCGCCCGGCCCGCCATGAAGAAAAACGACAGGAATACCGTCAGGATTG
This sequence comes from Acidobacteriota bacterium, assembly GCA_019639215.1. Lineage (GTDB taxonomy): Bacteria > Acidobacteriota > Blastocatellia > Pyrinomonadales > Pyrinomonadaceae > OLB17. The sequence goes on along the minus strand of JAHBSH010000094.1, from coordinate 6,048 downwards.
CCGACACGCTCCCAATAGATCTCGTGAATATCCGAAACCTTGAGCATACCGGAATCAAATGGTTCTATTTCTGGATAAAGTGATGCCATATGCTTTGATAATACTTGAAATTATGTGAAATGCAGAAGCCCGGAGCGTAACATCCGCGTATTCTTTCTACATCTTTAACCTGCGGTATTTACAGGTTTTGTATCTTACGTCTCCGTAAGAAATCTATCAAACCACAGCTGAAAAACAAGCAATGTCCAAAGCTCTTTGTGATGAGAAGCCTTGCCGGTTTCGTGTTCTGAAATAAGCCGCTGGACATATTCCGTGTTGAACAAGCCTTGTGTTCTCAATCGTTCCGGCGAGAGCATATCGTGCATCAGCGGGTTTAGGCGGCCTTTCAGCCATTCGGCTATTGGGATGCCGAAACCTTTTTTGGGCCGGTGAAGAATGTCGTGCGGGAGCAGATCTTTCATCGCTTCCTTGAGGATGTATTTGCCGCTTTTGCCTTTCAGCTTGAATTCAACCGGTATCGATGCCGCAAATTGGCCAATGCGTGGATCGAGAAACGGAGCACGAGTTTCAAGGCTGACGGCCATTGCCGCACGGTCAACTTTAGTAAGAATATCTTCGGCGAGATAGTAATTTATGTCAGCATACTGCATCTGCTCGATCACATTCTTTGCGTCGGACGCATCAACCAATTCACGAACCCCACGATAGATCTCAGCATCAGTTTGAGCTAGGACATCAGCCGAAAAAAGCTCTTTGTGCTGGTCTATCGAGAAAGAACCAAACCATGAATGATGTCGTGTTATATCATCATATCTGGTTGCTCGGATAAAACGCTTTGCCTTGTAATCGAACGACATATTGTTCGTTGAAACAGGCAGAGCTTTGACGACAGGTTCTATTAGCCCATTGCGGATGAATGAAGGCAGCCTCAAATATTTTGCCGCAACGTTGTGTGCATGGTACATCGGGTAACCGGCGAACAGTTCGTCGCCGCCATCGCCGCCAAGTGCGACCGTGACATGTTTACGCACAAAACGCGCCAATAGAAAAGTAGGTATCAGCGAACCATCAGACATCGGCTCATCCAGCCATGTCCCTATTTCTTCTATAAGGTCGCCTGCGGTTGTAGCCGAAAGCTTGTCCTCGTAATGCTCGGTATCTAAGTGTTTAGCAACACGCCTTGCATACTTTGATTCGTCAAAAGAATCTTCCTCAAAACCGATGGAGAACGTTTTTACCCTTTCGGTCGCATGCTGAACAGAAAAGGCAGCTACGGTCGATGAATCGATCCCACCCGAAAGCAATATGCCTAGCGGAACATCCGCGACAAGCCGCATCCGAACAGCATCAGAAAGCAGTTCTCGCAAATTCTCAGCTTCTTCACTTAGAGTTCTGTTGCGACGCGAAGTTTTTGCGGTAGATATTTCGTTTAGACTTTGCGATTCAGGGGACCCGGTCGCTACCGCTCCCGGTTCTGACTTGTGTGACCAGCTTATATCCCAGTATCTACGGATGTTTACTTCTCCGTTCTCTACGATCATTATGTGGGCTGCAGGCAGTTTGCTTATGCCTTTGTAGATCGACATCGGCGCCGGAACATAATCGAACGAGACGTAATGACGAAGAGCATTGAGGTCTAACTCAGGTTTTACCGCAGGATGAGAAAGCATCGCCTTCGGCTCAGAAGCCCAGATCAGTTTGTCATCAAAGACACCGTAATACAGCGGTTTTTCACCAAAACGGTCGCGGGCAATGATCAGCTTTTTATTACGCGAATCCCATAATGAGAACGCATACATTCCGTTGATGTGATCGACAAGTGCGTCACCGTATTCTTCGTAAAGGTGCGGTAAGATCTCAGTGTCTGACTTGGTGGTAAACTTGTGGCCTTTTGCTTCGAGATCGGCTCGTACCTCGCGGTAATTGTAAAGCTCGCCGTTCATCATAACGACTACTGTGCGGTCACAATTAAAAACGGGCTGGTCGCCCGTGTGAAGGTCTATGATCGATAAACGTCGCATTCCCAATGCGACCGTTTCGTCCAGCCACATGCCTTCGGAATTCGGCCCGCGGTGCACGATCCGCTCACACATCGAATGCAGCACCGCTTCAGCACCGTTATTGCTATCACTTTGTTTCAGGTTTATCCAACCCGTAATTCCGCACATACACGACCGCTATTCGAATCCTATTTTTTCCCTCACCGCATAGATCGCCTTGTCCTGAGACTCGTGATAGGTGCGTACCAAAAGTTCGGCTAGCAATCCCATCAGAAAGAACTGGACTGAGATCGCCAGCATCACGACCGCGATTATCGGCAGTGGCGTGAGTATGAATGACGTATCCTCGAACAGCTTAAGGAATACGGCCCAAGCGGCCGAAATGATGGAAATAGCAAAAGCAAGCATTCCAAATCCGCCAAATACATAGATCGGCTTGGTTTGATATGATGCCATGAATTTAATGGTCATCAGATCAAAGATCACCTTGACGGTACGCGAGATGCCGTATTTTGATTTGCCCATCGTCCGGGCGTGGTGATCGACCGGGATTTCGGTCACGCGAGCACCAGCCCATGAAGCATAGATCGGAATGAACCGATGCATTTCGCCATAGAGTCTGACATCCTGTATCACCTCGCGCCGATACGCCTTTAGCGAACAACCGTAATCATGTAGCGGCACGCCTCCAATAACAGAAATGACCTTGTTCGCTATCTGCGACGGTATCTTGCGAGAGATCAGCTTGTCCTGACGGTTCTTTCGCCAGCCTGAAACAACGTCGTAGCCTTCATTTAATTTATCAAGCAGGCGCGCGATATCCGCCGGATCGTTTTGCAGGTCGGCGTCCATCGGTATCAATATCTCACCCTTGGCCGCGTCAATACCCGCTGACATTGCAGCCGTTTGGCCGTAGTTTCGCCTTAAAGATATAACGCGAACGCGGTCGTCCTCAGCCGCTATCTCTTTCAAAATCTTTAGCGAATTGTCAGTCGAACCGTCATCGACAAAAATGACCTCAGCGGTCTTACCTAATGTATCCAATGCTTCTTTTATCTTTGCGTGCATCGGCCGCAAATTATCCTCTTCGTCCAATACCGGCAAAAAGAGTGATAGCTCAGGGTTTTGTTGTTGGTTTGATGAATTCATCTTGGGTCTGCCGTTATGACCGGGCTGATGTTCTAATTTAAATGTTTCGCATAGAAAATTACAGCCTGGAACATCATATTTTGCAAAGACTTGGCGCTTAGTCTTAAGATGGATTATTCAATGAACTTCTGGCAGATCATAGTTAGGTTATGGCCTTTTGTCAGGCCGCATCATATCCTGGTCACAGCATCGCTGTTTCTGACCCTGATCGGAGCTGTCGCGGCACAGGTCAATCCGATAGTGCTTCGGTACACGGTCGATACTGTAGATTCGCTTCTTTCTCAAGGCATTCATGCACAAGAAGCCACACGTTTGCTGGTTTTCATTTCAGCCGTCCTGTTCGGTAAAGAACTGGTCAACATCCTTGTAAAATACGGCCAAAGCATGGTCGGCGAAAACCTTCGCATACAGCTTTCCAGCGCGTTGTCGCAATTCGCGATCGAACGTATCTTGACATATCGCTACGCTTTTTTTGCAGGAGATGAGAATGCGACCGGCAAGCTGCAAACCAGAATAGACCGCGGTGCGGAAAGCCTTACGATGTTCGTAAAGAACATATTCGTTGACCTACTGCCGCTTTTTGCCAACGCTATATTGGCCCTTGTATTGATGTTCACGGCCAATTTTTATGTCGGACTGGTCGCTTCGATCATCACGCCGGTCTATTTTCTTTTAAGCTGGCGTCAGGCCGGATTGTTAAAAGGTGTCCGTCGCGGACTTCGCTCACTTCGCGAAGAAAAGACCAATGGGCTTTTTAACATCATCGAATCGATCATCGTGATCAAATCCTTCGTCCGCGAGGAATACGAACGTGACAAACAATATCGTCTTCAGCAAAACCTCATAGACGCTCAGTTGAAACAAAGAAAAACTAATTACCTTTTTGATGCGCTGAAAACATTCATCGAGCAGGTAGGCGTTGTCCTCATCATCATTCTGACGGCGTATTTCGTTCTGGAAGAGCAGATGACCATCGGCGCCATTATGTTTCACATAATGCTCTTCAACAACGTCTCGGCGCCTATCCGCCAGCTGCACCGCATCTATGACCAGATGAACGAGGCGATGACCTATGCCGAAGGATTCTTTGAAATACTCGACGCCGACGACGCAATCGAAGAAACAGGGGAACTTGTTGTTGAAGGATTAAAAGGCGAATTTGAGCTTCGCGAAGTCAGTTTTATCTACCCAAACGGAACACAGGCTCTGTGGAATGTGAATATGACGATCCCGGCAGGATCGACCGTTGCTTTCGTTGGGCTTTCTGGTGCAGGAAAATCGACGCTGTTGAATCTTCTCTGCAAATTCTATCAGCCGACATCAGGGCAGATATTGCTTGATGGAAAAGACCTTTCTGCATACGACACACATCTTTTACGGAGAAAGATCGGTCTTGTTTTGCAAAAAAATCACATCTTTCGCGGCTCTATCGAAGAGAACATCCGTTATGGATATATGCGTGCGACAAAGGAAGAGGTAATTGCCGCAACAAAAAAAGCGTATCTGCACGAGCAGGTCGAAAGACTCCCCAACGGTTATGAGAGCGAGGCACAATCGCTTTCCGGCGGGCAACAGCAGCGTATCGCCATCGCTCGGCTCTTCCTAAAAGATCCGCCGGTCATTTTCCTGGACGAGCCGACCGCAAGCCTGGACGCCATCGCCACCGAACAGATAAAGAATAGCCTTGATGCTATAAAAGAGAACCGTACCGTGGTCGTCATCTCTCACAGCATCTCGCAGATAATCGATTCTGACCTGATCTATGTCCTCAAAGAAGGTCGAGTCGTAGAGATAGGCACCCACGCGGAACTCTACGACCGCAAAGGCACCTACACCGAAATATTCAACGCCTCTGCCCGCAGCCTAAACCTCGACAAGATCGCCCAAACCCTGGACGCGGATTAACCCGAATAAAAAACTGTAAGAAGATGTTTGGGATCAGGATCTTTTATGTGTCACTTGGCAATTGTCTGTGTAATTTTTCGTACATTTTCTTTGTCAGGGACTTCAACGGGAAAACTATCACACTCAAAAGCTGCAAACGACGTTTCCTATAACAACTTGCCAGGTTAGGTCGGGAATAGATGCTTACCAGATGTGCGATCAATAGGTCAGCACCATTTTTAAGAAGTCGTCTATATCGGCCTGTGAGGAAATTCTCGCGGAAAAATTTGCAGATGCCTTTTCGAAACTCGCAATTATGTGACGCTGTTTTGTAAGGACGATCAACACGGAATCATCTCGGATATACTCTGTCTTTGTCCACTCGGCGTCATTTGTATTTGCATAGCGACTTGCAAAATTATCCGTCAGATGACCTATGTCATAACGGATCTCCATTCCGCCGTCTATTTTTATGCTGCCGACGCTTGTGTCAATTCCACAACCAGGCAAGTGTATATATCCCGGCAATAGCTTCATACGTCCCGGTGGAGGTATTTCAGGCTCGTCTTGTAGCGACATCGTTGCATACAGCCATGAGTTCTTGTGCCAAGCCATCAAGGTCGTAAGGCTCTTCCATTCCTCTTTAACACCATAACACCCTTTTCTGAGCGGACACGGGATGTTGATCCGATAGCTGCGTAACGGGGTGCGGCACATCCGGCTGCCTACAAGCTCCCGGATAGCTCCTCGTATGACTTCGGTGCTGGGAACTAAATTCTTGTCCTTTGGATCATCCGGGAATATGTGAAAGGTCTTTGCTTTGCCTGTATCGGAAAACGTGACCTCCAGTATAATGCCTGGTTTTATTCGATACAGATTGCCCTCGATCAAGATATATTTGCTATCCAATTCAACTTTTGTCTGGGCCGCCAACGGCAATACCAATAACAAAATTGCAAGAAGACCTTTCATAAAATGTTTCCTACCACCCGAGAATATAAGCAAACATCAGCGG
>JAHBSH010000093.1 GCA_019639215.1 Acidobacteriota bacterium | reverse complement strand
AATGACGTTGCGGCCGTTCCCGCTGCCGTAAAACTGGAGCCAGTTGTTATCGGCTCCCGCTGGTTGCGTAGTGTCCCCGGTAGAGAATCTTACCGGCCGTTGGTTTCCCTCGGGATCGAAAAGCGAATAACTCACCGAAGAGTTAAAGGAATTGCGTGCCCGGTCGCGACCAGCACCGGCCTCAGCCGACCCACCTGCTCCGACATCGGCATCAAAAATGTCAATCGAAAGAGCGGGAAGATCGGGCGGTACCTCCACAAAAAAGCGATATGCCTGATTCAGACCGTCTGAATCAGAAATATAATCACCGTTGGCTGTGCCCGAGCCGCCTCCGTTAAGCATGAACAGTGCTGATGTCCCCGTGGTTGCATTTTGAACTGGAATCTTTTCGCTGCGGAGGTCGCGAGTTTCCCGCTGGGCCGCAACTGGTTCCTCAAGCTGGATGTAAGAAGCAGCAAATGCCAAAGCGATACAGACACATACCGCCACCGAATGTTTTGTGAGCATATTTTTGTCCTGAAGGATTTTGAATTCTTATAAACAAATCCAAAATGATTATGGTTGGTCTTTGGATAGAAACTTGGAAGTTTTTGGAAGGAATCGGGAGATCCACTAAAAGAGTTACATAGAACTTTGCTTCTCGTCAATGGGTTTTTTCAAAGTACCCATTTTTTAAGATTGTTACTGAATTCGCTTCAGTTTACATTGCGGCCTCCTTACCTAGTTAATAACTAGGTAAGGAGGCCGCATACGATCAAAATGCGGACTGCGATAAGATGTCCACAAGAGCGTCGGCACGTTGTATATCGACCTCATTGCGGGATTTGGCAACAGCTTTCTTAATTGCCGCCGCCTGTTTCTTTAGAGCAGCAATGTCCTTGCTACTGCGCTTTTCGCCCTCGGCCTTTTGTATCGCCTTTCGCACCGAATTGACCTGCCCCGATGACATTGCCTTTGATCGCTCCAGCTGATCAACGTAGGCCTTTGCAACAGCCAGAGTCTTTGGCCATACGATCCGTTCCTGGCTCTGAACATTCAACTCGTTGAAGTGAACGGCCTTAGCGGCATTGATCTCATTTTGAGTCAGGAATTTCGTCGGAGTAAGTTCCAAGATATCCAATCCGCGAGCGATCTCAGACGAATATACCTTTCCGTTATACCAGTACGCCGACCAAGAGCCGCCCATAATAAGCATGTCAGGATTGATAGGGCCGCGATCAAAATAAGCGATCTCGATCGGATTACTAGGATCGGTAAAATCCATAACCGAAATACCACCTTGATACCACGCCTGAACCTTGATGTCTCGTCCGGGAACCGGTACAAGCGAGCCATTATGAGCAACACAATTCTCTGCACCTGTCTGTGCCGCCGGGATCTTGTAATAATTACCGAACTCTAGCTTGCCGTCTTTCAAATGAAATATCGCATTCGCACCCCACTTGTTCGGATCAGTCTCGCGGCACCTTGCTCCCATGCCACCGCCCCATTCGTCCGTATAAACGATCTTGCTTCCATCATTCGAGAAAGATGCAGAATGCCAGTAAGCATAGTTCGGATCGTTTACCGACTCAATACGCTTTGGATTGGCAGGATCCTTAATGTCCAGCAAAATACCGTTACCTGCACAGGCTCCCGCTGCAAGTCCGATCTCGGAATACACGGTTATATCATGACACTGATCTGTTTCCTGCGGTCGTCCCTTGTTCTCATGAGAACCACCATCGGTCAGAGCATTGATCTTGCCTGTTTCGTCACCGAATATCCTGGGGCTTGAAACGATCTTTGCATCTTGTGGAGCTTTCAGAGGAACCTTTACCACATCGATACTAAATAGCGATGTGTTCGGATTTGTATCCGCAGGACCGCCGGAACATCCAGCAAGTTCTTCATCCTGTCTTACAAATGAAGTTCCAGAAATATAGACATAGATATTATCTTTGTCGTTCGGATCAGGAACCAACGTATGTGTATGGGATCCTCTACATGATTGTACGGCTGCTACCTGCTTCGGATTGCGAATATCTGAAATATCAAAGATACGAACACCGCGAAACCTGTCTTTGTTGGCCGCTGGCGGTCCGCCCATCTGGCCGGACTGTGCAGATACAGGAAACCCTTCCGTGCCGCAATCCAAACGCCCATTCGGCATCTCGACCGACATGAACATCAGGTTTTTGTAAACTGAAACATCCCCTTGGCCGCCGGGGCACAACATTGATGTCAAAAGTTTAGTATTCGCAGGGTCAGAAATATCGTAAATATTGATGCCATAAAAATTGCCCAGAAAAAGATGGTTTCCCTGAAAAGCAATGTCGGAATTTGCCAATGCAAGTCCAGCTATCGGCATTTTGACGGCAGCCGGGATCATCGAGCCATTTGGAACGCCTAGAGATGCCAATGCCCGATCCACTCGTGGGTCATTAGGATCGACACCTAGATCGAACGCGTCCGGCTTTTTCAAAAGCGATAGGTGTTTCATGCCGAATGATATTTCACCGGCGTCAAAAAGCCCTGGTTTAAGCTTGGCTCTTGGATCATTTGCGTCAGACCCTGTCATTCCGGCTGGAAGCGGCGGGGCTTTTTCCAACCCAAATGGATTTCCACCACCCGAATCTTGAGCGAATGAAACCACAGCAAAAAGCACGCTTAACGAAAATACGGCAGCTACGGTGCGTATAAAATTGGTTGTTGAACTCTTCATGATCTTGTGTTTACGGTTTTTCTCCAAGCAAGGTTTTCATTATATTTATCTCGGCACGCTGGCCACTGTCCACGTCGCTCGCAAAATTGAATAACTCGGCATCTTGACCGGCACCGGCGGTGTCAAAAAGATCCTTGACCATTATTAAAGCCCCCTCATGATGCTGGATCATTCCCATTAGAAAAAGCTTGTCAAATGTTGAGCCTTTGGCCAGTCTGAGATCTTCCATCTGTCCAACCGAAAGCATTCCGGGCATAGAGTGATCGTCTGATGAGGCGTTTCCGTGAGAGTGTGACCCAGATCGGGAAGACATCGTTAAAGCCTCCCCGCGGATCTTTAACCAACGGGCCATGAATTCCATCTCGTCAGATTGAGACTGGCTGATACGTGCTCCTAAAAGGCGTATTTCCCTGTTATCAGTTCGGCCTTTGATCAATGCCGTCATCTCAACCGCCTGCGCATGATGCATTATCATACCCTGCATGAACTCCACGTCCTTTGCGGAAAGCTCGGGCAGCGTGGCTCTGGTTGATGAGGGAAGTTGTTTGGTTGGCTGGCCCGGAGATCCCGGACGTACTATGACTGGTTCATCCTGTTGGGAAAACACAGGAGTTGCCCACAATACCGGCAGAAAAATAAGGCCGGCCAATAAATGTCTAATTGGTAGATACACTATCTTGAGCATATTTTAACATGAATACGCCTCTATCAGCGATAATGTTCTAACCAACATGAATGTAAATGTAGTTGAGTACGAAAAGATGTGCTCTGCAAGAATTATTGTCAGCAGTTGTGTCCAAACAAAATTACCGCCGATGAGAACTTCTTAACACAAATATACATTAACCTCGTATACCTATGTTACCCGTCTTCGTCGGCGGTCAATTCAATTAATATTTCATTAGTTCCTTTACAGCCGCTTCCACATCATCGCTTTGCGGGAGGATATAGTCTTCTACCTGCGGGGCGTAAGCTACAAATGTGTCTGTGGCTCCTACACGCTTTACTGGAGCATCAAGATATTCAAACAGTTCATCCGAAATACGAGCGGCTATCTCGGCACCGTAACCGTATGAAAGCGGATCTTCGTGAGCGACAATAACCCTTGAAGTCTTTTTGACGGACGCGGCAATAGCTTCCCAATCATAAGGTACCAGAGTCCGCAGATCGATGATCTCAACTGAAACACCCTGCTGTTCAAGGCGTTTTGCTGCCTGATTTGACCGTTCAACCAATGCACCGAAAGTAACGATGGTCACGTCACTTCCCTCACGGACGGTTCTTGCCTTTCCGAACGGGATCATGAAATCTTTTGGAGGATACTGTGACTTGTTATACACCTGCCTATATAGATGTTTGTGTTCTAGAAACATCACAGGATCGTCACATCGTATGGCTGTTCGCAAAAGGCCGTTGGCGTCCAAAGCATTTGACGGATAAACAATACGAAGCCCCGGTGTGTGTGCAAACAGCGTAGTGCCGGATTGGGAGTGATACACCGCTCCACCCTTTAGATATCCGCCGACAGGAACACGTATCACCATAGGACACGAAGAATCCCCATCACTTCTCCAACGCATCACAGCAACTTCGTTACGTATCTGGTGCATAGCAGGAAAGATATAGTCAAAGAATTGTATCTCTACCACAGGCTTTAGACCACGAAGAGCCAGACCGACAGCACGTCCAATAATGTTCGCCTCGGCCAAAGGAGAATTGAAAACACGAGCCGACCCGAACTCGCGCTGAAGATTGGCAGTTACCTTGAAAACACCGCCCTTGCCCTTGACGCGATCCATATACTGTTCGCGGGAAACATCCGCCACATCCTGCCCGAAAACAACGATACGCGGATCGCGTTCCATTTCATCGTGCATGCAACGATTGATCAGATCAACGACTGTTCCGGCATTCCCTGACAACTCGGCTCCATCCTCATTGTCAAACAGGCTCCGATCCGTCGGATCCACATCGGGCGAGTAAACATTTCGCAGAGCGCTTTCCGGTGCGGGCTGCGGAGTTTCGATGGCGATGTCAGAGGCTTTGTTGACCTCAGCATCCACTTCCTTTCTTAACTCATCAAGCTGTTCCGAGGTAGCAATTCCCTCATTCATCAAAAATTCGGCATAGGTTCTTATCGGATCTATCGCGGACTCGGCTTGACGCTCCTCTTCCGGACGGTAGAGCTTTTCATCATCCGACAGTGAATGAGAATATGGCCGAATGACCTTGCTGCGAACAAATGCCGGACCCTTTCTTTCGCGGCAGTACTCGACCGCCCGTTTGAATGTCTCATAAGATTCCAAAGGATCGGTGCCGTCGCAGTTTTGTATGTAAAGGTCCGGAAAACCGCTGACGAGTTTTGATACGTCACCGCCAGCTGTATTTACCTCGACGGGAGTAGAGATAGCATAACCATTGTCCTCGACAACAAAGATCACCGGCAACTTCAGATTGCAGGCGGTGTTAAGAGCTTCCCACCATTCGCCCTCGCTGGTCGTTCCATCGCCTACCGACATATAAACGACCTCGTCGCCCTTGAAACCTTTTACTTGTTCCGCCAGTTCTTTGACCAGCGAACCGCGATAAGATGCTTCCGCTGCTCCAACTGCATGAAGGGCTTGCGAACCGGTACAGGACGATTGCGACGGAACGTTCAAGGCTTTGCTTCCCCAGTGGGACGGCATTTGACGGCCGTGAGAGTTTGGATCACTCTCCGCCCCGACCGATGACCAGAGCATTTCCTGAGCTGTCATCCCCAGCCCGAGCATCAGCGCCCGGTCACGATAATATGGAAAGAACCAATCATATCCAGGCTTCATTGCCAAAGCAGCTCCCGTAAGAACAGCCTCGTGGCCTGCACCGCTTATCTGAAAGAATATTTTGTTTTGACCTTTTAGCTGTATCTCTTTGTCATCTATCTTCCGTGAAAGATACATGTTCCGGTAGATCCCGATCAATGTTTCGGGCGACAGACCGTGATACTTGTCGATCTCCGCCGCCGCAGCCTTCGTCACATTCGAGGGCTTTTGATCCGCGGTCTGTTTGACGGTCTCGTGCGATTTCGTTTCCGGGTTGAATCCGTCAGCTTCCATCGATTTCGCCTTCTCCACTAAAACCTCGTTATTTTTACTATTTTTATCCGTTCTTGAATCAATCTTTTTTGCAGATGTAGACATAATATTAAATCCTTCTATAACAATTTCTAATAAACGGGTAAGAATAAAGAGTATCAAAAGAGGCAGAATCGAGCAATTTTAATAAAAAGCACGAACAAAAACGGTTTTCAGCAAAATGCTCAAATGAATATCGAATCAAGGAACATCATAAGACCAAACCCGATAAACAACGCAAAGGTCGCTCCGTTCTCAAGTTTAGGACGATGTGTTTCGGGAATGATCTCGTGGCTTACAATAAAAAGCATGGCTCCTGCAGCAAACGACAGAGCCCAAGGAAGTATAGCCGCAGATAATAAAAGAACCGACGCGCCGAACAGTCCACCGGCAATCTCGATCAGCCCTGTCAGAGCAGTTACGTAAATAGCATATTTTGCGGAATAGCCCTGTGACCGCAACGCAACTGCAACTGACAATCCTTCGGGAACATTTTGCATCCCGATACCGAGAGTTGCTCCTAAACCCGTGCCAAAATCTCCGGTGGCATTTGCAACCCCTACGGCCAATCCTTCAGGGAAATTATGTATGGCTATTGCTATAACAAAAAGCCATATTTTCTTGAGCTTTCCTGCATCTTCTCTTCCCTCAGGGCCTTTTTCAAAATGTTCATGAGGTACAAGTTCGTTAACAGCCCAAAGAACGAATCCGCCGACAAAAAGGAATAGTATTGCCTGCAAAATAGAGCTTGTGTTTGAGAAACCGCGACTACGCGAATGCTCAACTCCCGGAAGAAGAAGGGAGAATATGGTTGCTGCCAGCATCACTCCTGCAGCAAAACTAAGCAGATTATTATTAAGCTTTTCGTTGAGTCTATTTATAAAAACAGCCGGAATGGCTCCGACTGTTGTCGCCGCAAAACCAGCGATCGAGGTTGCGATCAAAGCATTCAGCAGCGTATCAGAGGTAAGGGACATACTAAGCTTGGACGAAAAAGGGATTTTACTACAAATCCCACAGATTGTCGCCACTTTCGATCCCGCTATCCGCCCCGACGTTCACTTTAATGGATATTCCTGAAGGAGGTTTTGGTATCAGTAACCAAAGGTCGTATCTACTGAGGGCAGCGCAACCACCGTGACGCGGCTCGGCATACCTGATCTTCAGCGTTGCTGTTGGTATTGTATGGTCTGTCTCAAGCTCATATTTGAGACCCGGCGGCCTACGGCAATATCCAGAGTTTATTGAAACACCAACCAACGTATTGCTATAGAGATCTATGCCCAGATCTGTTATTTTCTCCAGGCATCGGTCACGAGATGCATCATTTCTGATCAAGCTTAGCAATTGATCTGATGTGTCTATTATTTTTGCCTCTTCCATGTTTAGCCGGACACAATCACTTAACCCCATCTGTTCGACAGGTTCCTGACCATGTGCGGCAGTTACGACAAGGATCAGGACGATGATTGCGGGGAAAATGATCTTTTTCATATTTGTGTGTTTGAAATATAGAGATACCTTTGTTCTGACAAAGGCAATAATTTCTGAACGCACTTCACCCGTGCTTCTTGCAGCCTTTCCCCAAGATCCTTCCCGCCAAAGAGGAGCAGCTTCTTACCTTTTGACCATTTAACCAATGTCGCAAGGTGTTCAGAATAACGATCTAATGCTCGGCATGTTACAAAATCGACACCTTCCGTTCCTGTTTCTCTGAACTGCTTATTGACTATCTTTACCCTGTTGTTCAGACCAAGTCTGTTAACAGCTTCCGCCAAATAACGAGCCTTTTTCTCTTTCGACTCTATCAGCAATCCATGAATGTCTTCTCTAGCCAGCAGACATGGTAATGAAGGCAGACCTGCTCCCGTACCGACGTCTGCAAACTTTGCGTTTAATGGAAGATACTCAAGCAAAGTGAGGGATTCCAGAATGTGCCTCACTGCGAATTCTTCGGCTGAACATGGCGCCACAAGATGAAGAAGAGGGTTGAATTCCTGAACAACGTCGTAAAAATTTACCAAGCGCGCTATCTGGCTATCGTCCAGCGTCAGACCAAATAAGCTTTGGTATTTTTCAATTGCCGATATTAAGCCTTCGTTCATTATCTGGATAAAAATAAAAGAGCCGAACAGGAGACTCCCGAACGGCTCTCAGAAAATTGGTGCGGACGAGAAGAATCGAACTTCCACTCTGTAACCAGAACAGGCTTCTGAGACCTGCGCGTCTACCAGTTCCGCCACGTCCGCACGGGCGAACATTGAGAATACTAATTCGACGAATGAAATTCAAGCAGGCCAATGTGGTACAGACGTTGCCGATAAGAACAGAAGTATCTTTTTTGCTATATTATTGAGTAGTGCCAACACTGAAGAAAAATCTCAAGAATACATTGGATAGGATCACCAATGCTGCTGAACGGTCAGGACGCCTGCCTGATGAAATAAAACTTGTCGTGGTGAGCAAAACGCATCCGCCGGACGCCATTGATAAAGCGTTAAAAGCAGGAGTTTCTGTTTTTGGCGAAAACAAGGTGCAGGAAGCCGAGGAAAAGATCGCTGAAATAGGCCGCGACCATGCCGAATGGCATCTTATCGGTCATCTGCAAAAAAATAAGGCGCGAAAAGCGGTTCAACTTTTCGATTTTATCCATTCAGTAGATTCGCCGGAACTTGCCCACCGTCTGGAACGCATCTGTGAGGAAGAAGGCCGTGAAAAGCTTTCTGTCCTGGTTCAGGTGGATCTTGCCGGAGAAAAGACCAAATCCGGCGTTCCGCAGCATCAGTTGAATATGCTGGTCGAGGTTTTGAGACGCTGCCAGCATTTAAGTTTTGACGGCCTAATGACCATTCCGCCAATGGCGGACAACCCCGAGGAAACGCGACAGTACTTTCGTCGTCTGCGGGAACTTCGCGACAGGCTTGCCGAAGAAGGGGCATTTGCCAACGGCTTTGGACACCTTTCAATGGGAATGAGCCACGACTTTGAGGTCGCCATCGAGGAAGGCGCGACCATCGTCCGCGTCGGTACTGCAATATTTGGAGAGCGTTGATCAATTTGAAAAAAGTATTTCAGAAAATTGCTAAAGAACAAGGCCTTGACCTTAATGATAAGAAAACGGCTTAAAATGCAGCAAACAGGTTTACAGATTTTCAGACAAACAATTCTTGTATCTGCACTTGGTGCGGCGGGCGGTTTTGTTTGTGCCTTTCTGATTGTTTCAGCTTGTTCCCTTTTTCATGTATTGAACGGGACGTATGACCTGGCAATTGACGGGTGGGCGTTATTAATAATATGGGCGGCTTTTTGTGGAATATTTGTCGGTGCCTTTCTGGGGGTCGTTTTGGTGCCGCTTTTATATTTCATCTTTTTTCCGAGAGTGAGCGATCAGATGCTCTTTCGAATAGCCGGAATTGCCGGACTGGGAACAACAATGGCCGGTTTGGTTGTTTCACCGTTTGGTGAGGTCGCCGCCTTATTCGCCTCTATTATAGGTTTTCTTGGCGGTATCGTAGCTGCTTTCAGTTATGCAAAAGATAAGGAACATGCTCAGATGCTTGTCCAATAAAATATAAGAGATGCTTTCTTTGACCGTATATCCGATAATTTGGCTTATCCTCTGGGGGGTATTTCTCGTTTTCCTCGCATTAATGATTCTTCGGCTGATCTTTAATTATTCAGACCCAAATCCTTTTGGAAAGATCGGCCGTTTTGGCTTTAAGATACGTAGAATAACGGAAAGATGGGTCTATCCGGCGGCACGTTTTCTGGCTGGTTATCGCGTGGATGTAAGGCTGGCTCCGTTGTTGGTGATCTTCCTCGGACTAGTGCTGACTTATTTTGCCTCGCAGATCATCGGTAATACGTTTTTCATTGTCGATGGGATGTCCGCGGCAATTAATACCGGAAATATAAAGGCAACCGTAGGCTTTATTATTTACGCTTTGCTAAGCTTGCTGATCCTGTTCATTTTCGTCCGGTTTGTTTCTCAGTGGTTTGTTTATACACAAAACACTTTGTTCGGTTTTGTCCGCCGAGTTACCGATCCAATCATGCTACCTTTCCAAAAATTGATCCCGCCCGTCGGAATGTTCGATCTGTCTGCCATGGTTGTGTTGATAATCATCTTCATTTTGCAAGCTTTGGTAATGAGACTGTTAATCCTTGCATAATGATATCGCTGTAACCTTTGTACATTTAACTAAATTATTGAGCTTAGAGATAAAAGAGACGACCGAATACATTGAATTTCTTGTCCGTGTTGTTCCAAGAGCTTCAAGGACAGAGATTGTGGGTGAATTGGACGGTGCGTTAAAGGTGCGAATATCGTCGCCTCCGGTTGACGGGGCGGCAAATGCCGAGATCATCAAATTTCTCGCCAAAACTTTCGGCTTGGCCAAAAGCAATATTGAGATCGTCTCCGGCCAAGCGTCTAAGGCCAAACGGATACGAATAACCGGCGTAACGGCTGAACAAGCCCGACGGTCCTTCGGACAATAGGTCGTCTTCGTCCTAGCCTGAACATGGCCAATGCTAGGGCTGCAAGTATTACTGCCGCGACCACTTCGGCCGTTATTGCTAACGAAAACTCTGTTCGGCTAAGTCCGTCACGCATTATAAAGGTCTGTTTCGCAATTATAAGATCGGCCAAAAACAGCAGGCCGAATATTGCTGCAACTGTCGTTTTTCTGTTCATACGCACACCATTAAACTGCTTACACGTAAACTTGGCGTAAAGCTTCTCTCAAATACGTGTGAAATTACGGCAATTTTGTGAGACAAAGCCCGGCGTGATATATTGGCAACTTCCCAAAAGCGGCATTTCCGCAATTTGGAACGGCCAATCGGCCAGATCTATTAAAAGGAAATTTGTGAACTAATGTCAGGACACTCCAAGTGGCACACCATCAAGCACAAAAAGGGAGCTTTGGACGCGAAACGCGGAAAGATCTTCACTAAACTGATCAAAGAAATAACCGTAGCTGCGCGAACGGGCGGTAGCGGCGATGTTGATTCTAATGCGCGTCTGCGAAAGGCCGTTACCGACGCCAAGGCACAGAATATGCCCAATGACACCATAGACCGCGCCATAAAACGCGGTACCGGCGAACTAGAAGGCGTCAACTACGAAGAGATCACATATGAAGGCTACGGCCCCAATGGCGTAGCCGTTCTTGTCGAGACGATGACCGACAATCGTAACCGCACCGTTGCAGAGATACGCCACATTTTCACAAAGAACAGCGGTAACTTGGGCGAAGCAGGTTCGGTAGCGTGGATGTTCGACAAAAAGGGCTATATCGTCGTAGATAAAGCTGTAAAAAGTGAGGAAGAACTTTTTGAAATAGCTATAGATGCCGGGGCTGAGGATCTAAAAGATGAAGGCGAGGTCTTCGAGATCTTTACCGCTCCTGATACTTTCGATGCCGTTAATGAGGCGATCAAGGCCGCAGGGATCGAGCCGCAAGCGGCCGAGGTCACGATGATTCCGCAAAATGAGATCAAGCTGGAAGGCGGTGACGCGAAAACAATGCTAAAACTCTACGATGCCCTGGAAGACAACGATGACGTTCAAAAGATCTATGCAAATTTTGACATCGATGAAAACGAAATGGAGTAGTCGGTTTGTCCGAAAGTATGCACGAAAAATCTTGACAGAGATGTGCTGGTTCGTGAGATACTGAAGTCACTGGGGGTGATATTATGATAATTAATAAAACTGGAGACAGTACAATTTAACGGATCTAAATTAGATCCACGATGAAAAGGCGTTCCTTCTTTGGAACGCCTTTTACCATTTAAATTGCCTCAGCGT
>JAHBSH010000092.1 GCA_019639215.1 Acidobacteriota bacterium | reverse complement strand
ACCGAAACGCCCCTTGTGATGGTGGCGAGACTGTCAAAACCATCAACAAATTCGCTCATGATGCGAAAGACGCGCCACGAATCAGAGGTGGTGTAATCATCAGCCGGTTCAGGTGAGCGAAGAAGTATCTCGTCATCCGTCACCTGCCAGAAACCCGGTTCTGCTTCCCTTTTCCTGGCATCAGCTACGGTTTTGGGTTCGGTCGTTTTTGCGGCCTTGCCCGCGGCCTTTCCCTTAGGATTTTTTGCTTTTGTTTGAGCCATATTCAAATACTGAATGTTAAACCGGAACTGATGCGGCGATACCGCATCTCGGTCTAACATTCTTCAGATCCCCATGATGTTATATCCGCAATCGACGTAGATCGTTTCGCCAGTGATGCCCGAAGAAAGATCGCTTACGAGAAAAAGAGCTGTCTTTCCTACTTCTTCAGCGGTCACGTTTCGCTTAAGCGGAGATTTTTCGCCAACGTAGCCGAGCAACGAACCCATATTCTTGACGCCGCGCGCAGAAAGTGTGTTTATCGGGCCTGCACTGATGGCGTTGACGCGAATGTTCTGTTTGCCAAGGTCAGCGGCAAGGTATCGCGTAGATGATTCCAAAGCGGCCTTTGCCACGCCCATGACGTTATAGTTCGGCACTACCTTTTCGGCTCCGTAATAGCTCATGGTGACGATACTGCCGCCTTCGGTCATCAGCGGAGACGCCGCAAGAGCAACTTGTGTCAGAGAAAAAGCGCTTATTTCCAGAGCCGTCCGGAATGCGTCACGCGTGGTAGTTACGAACTCGCCCTCGAGAGCTTCTTTTGGTGCAAACGCTATCGAATGGACAAGATAATCCAGACGTCCGTATTTTGCCCCGACAGCAGCAAATGCGGCATCGACCTGTTCCTGATCGGTCACATCACAAGGGATCACGAGCGAATCGGGCAATTCTGCGGCGAGTTTTTCAACACTTTCTTTCAGGCGGTCGCCCTGATAAGTGAACGCCTGTCTGGCACCGTTTTGGCCGCACGCCGCCGCACACGCCCAAGCGATCGAACGCTTGTTGGCAACGCCGAATATCATTCCTACTTTATTTTCAAGCATATCTGTTTGTTGGTGGGAAAAGTTTAGAAGTGTAAATGTGAAAAAGTTGAAAAGTTAAAAAGGGCCTGAGCCTTCGGTTTTTGGGCTTCTGCCTTTAACCTCTTTCACCTTTTCACTTTTTCACCTCTTTCACTCTTTCACTTTTTCAACTTTTCACTTTTCCACACTAATCTGTGACATATATCCGCTGCAAAGCCTCAAAATCCAGCAGCCTTATATCTACTTCTACAGGACAATCGCGAAATCTGTTTGCCTTAAGGCTCTGGCGGAGAGATGACTCATCTTCCGGCGTCAGCTGCGTTACAACGATCAGCATCAATCTGATTCGCCTCGAACTGCCTGAATTCTCAAAAGCGCCATTAACGGAACTGACCTTGCGTATGGCAGAGGCGATACGGTCGTCATTAAGTTCCGGGACCACCAGAAACGACACCTGGCAACAGATCACAAGGTCGTCCTTATAAAGCACTGCGTCAAACGGAACGCCCTCGATAGTTACCTGCCGCAGTACCGGAATGCGTTCTTCCTGCTGTATCTGTCGCAAAGCCAGGTCTTCGGCAACGATGTAAGCAGATTGCAGATCGCCGATCTGTTCAGACCCGACCTCAAGCAATCTGGCAAGATTTCTTACCTCGATATTCAGATCCTGACGCTGAACGTCAGGCAAAGCAGGCCGCCAATCGGCTCCGCCTTCGCGAAGAGCGGCAAGCTTTCTGCTGAGTCCGCGCAACGCAAGGATGCAGACAAGCGACAAGACACCCGAGACACCAAATAACACCACGGCAGGCCACGCGGAAACGGATGCCGAATATATCAGCCCGATCGCCGATACGGCAAGCACCGCAACGCCCGGCAACAGGCCATTGAAGCCGATGCCGGGGTCGTTAAATGTCGCCGGAGATGTTTGTGTGCGTTCCGCCATCAGGTATTTGGTCAGGCATTTGCCGCTTTTTCAAATGGAATGTCGTCAAAATGCGTCATGCTCTTGAAATCGCGAAAACGCTGATTTATCTCATCGTAACCAAGAGCATCGACGCGTTCCGTGCCAAATTTTTCAACGTTGAACGACGCCATTACCGATCCGTAGATCATCGCACGGCGAAGCGTTTCATCATTGATCTCATTCTGAGCGGAAAGATAGCCCATGAAACCGCCTGCGAAGGTATCGCCCGCACCGGTCGGGTCAAAAACGCTCTCTAGCGGATAAGCCGGAGCGGCAAAATAACCGTCTTTCGTGAACAGCGTCGCACCGTATTCGCCGCGTTTGATAACAACTGCTTTCAGGCCGTATTCCATTATCTTTTTCGCGGCTTTGTAGATGCTCGGTTCATCGGTCAGCTGGCGTGCTTCGGCGTCATTGATGATGATGCAATCGACGACCTTGATGGTCTCGATCACGGCATCTTTCATCGACGATATCCAGAAATTCATCGTGTCCATAGCGACAAATTTTGCGTTTGAACACTGTTCGCGGACACCTTTTTGCAGCATCGGCAAAATGTTTGCCAAAAAGAGAAAGTCTGCTGATTTGGAATTATCGGAAAGCTTCGGATCGAACGTCTCGAACACATTGAGCTGTGTGTCGAGCGTGTGGGCCGTGTTCATATCGTAATCGTAGCGGCCCTGCCAAAAGAACGTCTTGCCGTCGGCAACGACCTCAATGTCGTCAGTATTTATATTATGACGGCGAAAAACATCCCATTCAGCATCGCTGAAATCGCCGCCGACAACACCGACCGCGTTCACATCAGTAAAAAAGCTTGCCGAAAGACCAAAGTGCGTAGCCGCACCGCCCAAAACCTTGTCGCGTTTGCCAAACGGCGTCTCAAGCGCATCAAACGCAACAGAACCAACAACTGTTAATGACATTTATTAAAATTTCTCCGAAATAGATGATCGTGAAAATAACAATCTTTTATTTTACACGCCAAAGCAGGTTTTTGCGATTATCAGCGGCAGAAAATGTCAGAACCGCCTACGCTAGCGGGCGGGTCCTTTTTGTTTCTCCAAAGAGAATGAGGCTGCGTGTTTATTCGCAGCCTCATTGAATTCCGGCTATTTGAATTCCCCGCCCGCCCGCTTTCTGATCATGTCCAAGGTATCATCAGCAGCGTTATATAGCTCACCGTCCTGGTAAACGATACGCATGGCAGAGGTCGGATTTTCACCATCACGGGTCAGATCGTCGGTCCTTATTGTTCGATATGTTGTCTTTCCGTTCTCTGCATCTTCCTTGACCAGATCAAGACGCCCGCGTTTAGAACGTTTCCCGGTATCAGTTATCGGGTCTTTATATACATCGTGCCAAATTTCATTTCGTTCTATGGCAGAACATTTAAAGGCAAACTTTAATGTGTCCCGATCCACCTTTTGGAGCAACGCTCCTCCCATACCGAAGGCGATGTTCGAGGCCGAGAAACCCTGAGATGTCAGATCCTCGAGTATTTCAGCGATAGAATTCGGATTTACTCCGTCACCTTGGATGACGCGGACATTTTTAAGGACTTTGAATCCTTTGGAGTTTTCTTCGACACCAAATTTGGCCGCCAGAAGATTTGTGACCTTAGAAACAACCTCTACGGGTTCGCCTGAATCCGGCCTTATTACGACAGTGGCACCCGAATCGATCACTTCCTGGCGGAGAGCTTCACCCCAGATGTTTTCCACAGCATTATAAATGTCCCACGAATCAGAGACGACGGCGATCATTCCGCCGGGCTTGGCGTACACCTTAAGCATATTGCGATAGGCTTCTGCTTCATTTTCTCGTCCCCAACTTGTTATTGTTGAATGTTCAGCAGCCGGTATCGAATAAGCCGATATCTCATGATTGTAATAATCACGAAGAAGCCGTAAAGCAACGATAGTGTCAGTTCCCTGAAAATTTACTAAATGTGATGCACCGCCTATCGCAGCAGATTCTGCACTGGAAACACCGCGTGCACCAAAATCGTGAAGTTTGAAATGTATCTCGCTTGCCGCATCATCAGCCGTTCTTTGCAAATAGCTGTAAATTAGCTTTTTAAGGTAATAACTCTGCGTTGCGACCGTTATCGGATACCACAAACGCATCAACTGTGTCTCAAAATAACTTGTCAGCCAAAAGAATTCCGGATCGGTATTCTCGACCGTCATCAATGCGTTGTGTGTCGGAACGATCGAACCTTCGGGAACTGCACGAATACGCAAAGGTAAGCGTCCGCGGTGTTTTTCTATCAAACGCCGCCAACCTTCTTCATTGAAGGGAACGCCATGTCTGGGAACTATCGCGGCAGCTTCATAGAATTCGTCGAAACTGATGGGTTCTTCAAAATACTCTTTCAGAATGTATTGAAGGCCGAAGAAAAGCGTCTCATCCCAATTTCGCTCCGAACCGCGTGATTCCAGATACGAAAAAACCGTTTGAGTATCCGGAGGATATTGTAAATAGTGGCTTGTTTTATATGAATCAGTGTCTAAGATCCTGTTATTTTTCATTTTTTCACTCCCTGTGAAATCAGTCTTTCCGCCTCTCCCTGAGGCGGTCTTATTCAATTTTCGCGATTTGCCGGTGTGTCTAAAAAATACCGGATAATGTCGTAATGGTCTTCGAAAAATTCGTCCTCTAAAGAACCTAGCGACGATATCGGCAACCACAGAGCCTTTTCTGCATCGTCACCGCCTTTGACAAGCGGCAATCCGTCTTCAAGACGTGGGAAAAGCTCTAAATAAAATGCGTGCGTGATCGTCCGTCCTCTTTGTGAGCGTTCCGGCTCATCGAAGACCTCATGAGCTGTTATTGCCCTTTTGAGCAACCCTGAATCGAGATTGATCGAGGTTTCCTCACGCAGTTCCTTGATACAGTTATCTTTTAGTCTTATCCCTTTCGCTAAAAATCCGCCAGGTAGCGCAAGCTGGCCTTTACCCGGCTGATGTCCGCGTCTGACTAGCAAAATATGTCCGCGTGCTATACAGACGGCATCTGTAGTAACAAAGGTGGCCGGAAAGTTAAATCCGGTAAACTTGGATCGTTCGCGGTAATCCTTAACGTATTCAAACTCACGTTTTAGCTCTTCGAAAACCGTTGTTTTTGCAAATTGCTTCAATGCCTTCTCGACGGGTTTTGGCACAAGCTCTGCCCAGGAATTATCACCTGTAAACAGCAGATTCCTAACATCGGTTGCGTTGAGTTCGCGTGACAAAGTGCGGTCGGTTGCGATCTCTTCGAATGTCCATTGCGGAAATACCTTGAGGTAATAGCTGCTGCCATCCTTATAATGGCCAACAAGTGCTGTTCTTACCTGTCCAAGCAAGATGTTGTGACGAACGGGTTCAAATTCGACGCCGCTCTCGTCCAGTATCTCTTCTTGTTGAGTGCGAACTATATTCTGAACTTCGGATATCCAATTGTTTTCGTTATATGGATGATCGCGGAGTTTCCTGAAAACAAGTCTTTCATTGTCTTCACTGCTAAAACATTCGCGGATCATTTTTTCGCGCAGCTCCGGCGAAAACGGATTCTTGATGTTCGGAGCTTTCATTGCCGAACCAAGAATTATCAGCGTCTTGTCTCCCATTTCGAGAGCTTTCTGTACAAGTTGTAGGTGGATCTTATGGAAAGGCTGGAACCGACCGATAACGACGGTTAGTTTATACTTCTTCATTTTTATAACACTCCCTGTGTTTTTTGTTAGCCGCCGATCTCCCTGATCGGCTTAATTCAATGCTATGCCTGATAGCATTAGAAGTCAACATTATTTGATGTATTGGTAATGATATTTCGTTAGTCGGGAAATTCGGCAAATATATAAAAGAACCCGGTCGCTATCGCTCCCGGTTCTGACTTGTCGCCACGATAGAGTGTGCGGAGCACACGGCCATAACGTTAGCTACTGGTGAAGCACGAAGTGCGGAACCTGTAGTCCAATACGAACCACGCCTCTGAGCATGTGAAACATGCGGCATATTCGGCGAGAGCATTGGCGAAGTATTCCGCGTGTTACACACGCTCCGCATATTTTTACCGACCTGACTACACATTCCGCTTCGCTCCATGTGTAGCTACTGATATACCGGCATGCTCCGCACGCCTGTCAGTACCGCTCGCGTGAGCGAGTGGCGGAGCTGCGGCGACTAAATCTCTAAGGACATGCGGGATGTCATCATATCAAGACCTCGCCACCTGCTAATGCAGGCGGTACGGACAAGACGAACCCACATAGAGCCGCTTCTCCGCACATCGAGGCGGGGTTGAATTCATGGAAAAATGTGACCAAAAAGTTTGTCCTTATTTCGGCGCTTTTTTCGCCTTATTTTGTAGTCGGAAAATAAACTTGATCTTAGAAGATCTGAGGTAAAGGAGTTGATAAGAATATGGCATGGTGGTGGAGTAAAAAGGTCACAAAAGCAAGCTTGATAGAAACATTGCATCAGGCGGCACAATTGGTTGAAAAATATCAAAATTATGAATTTGGCATTTGCAACCTGATGCCAAATCGGGTGAAAGAGAAGATCCAAGCAGCATCAAAAGGGGTTAAAAGCCTTAATGAGGTTACGGTCTTTTATGAAGACATGGAAAAAGCCTATGTCGCTCTGACGGTTTTGAACAACATGAAAACCGCAAAAGACCCTGAAATGTCAGCGAAGGCGTACGGACAACTGTTACAGTCTTTTGGAACCGTGGTCGGCAAACTTCCTTTTCCTGCCAGCAGCTACGCCAGGCCGTTAACAGAAATAGGCAGCAGATTTGAAAGGATCGTCGGAACCTTAATGCCTTCGGCACACGGAAGCGGCCTTGATAACGACCTGAAGGACTTTTTGGCCGGCGGTCAGAAATTCATCAACGGGATCTGACACGCCAGGGCGGGTCTTTGCGATTTTCGGCGGCGTGAAAGAGGCATATCTTGTTGCCATTGGGGTCACGGAGATATGCTTCTCGCCAACGCCATCTCTGGTCGGCCGGAGGCTCATCAAATTTCAGCCCAAGTGAGATCAGCCGTTCATACTCGACATCAAGGTCGTCGCATTCGAAATAAAGTGTGATCTGATTTGGCGGCACACTTCCTGCAGGTCGTGATTCTGCCTCACCATCCAAACGGCTGACAGACAGGGTAGAGTTTCCGTCAGGACATTCGAGCCGTGCGTATCGCGGCAGCGAATCAACGATCAGCCTTAAGCCGAGCATCTGAAAAAAGCCTACCGTTTCGGCAGGCTTTTCCGTGTAAATGGTTATCTGATTCAGATCCACAGAGTTTTATTTTTCAGGGTCGAGTTCTTTCAGGACACGCTCGGCCTCTTCGCGGTATTTGCTGTCCGGCCGTTGTTCGATCATCAGGTTCAGATAGGCAACTGCATCTTCGCGAAGCTTTTCCGGCGCATAACGCTCGCGTTCGCGCTCGAGCTTAAGATTCACCTTCTGCTTCCCTTCATTCTTCGAAAGATAATAGCTGCTCATTCCGGCCAGATAAAGAAATTCGTCCATCTTGGAAAAGACAGGATATGCGGCGTAGGTTTCTTCAAACCGACCCAAAACCTGCTTATATGCCTTTCTTGCCGGACCAAAAGCCTGCCACGCCACATCCAGATTGTGTTTGGCGTCAGCCTCAAGCACAGGATCGCGGTCTATCGCCTGCTCGATATTGCGCTGGGCAGAAACGGTCGAGACTCCAAATATGACGAGCAAAAATGAAAAGATGACTAAGTGTTTCACTTTTATAAAGATGTTTGGAACCAAGTAATGGTTCGCTGACACAATCGCGGGGAGTTGTGTTATTTGGTTCCCTTCTTTGGCGGCAGTTTCTTTTTCGGCTTTGAATCGAGTTCAAGCCTTAAAAGAAGCTTCTCGCGTTCATGCGCTTCGTTTTCGCGGACACGCTGGATCTCAAATGCCAACCTTTCAACAAGCAGATTCAGTTCCTCATTACGTTTACGCAATTCTCGGACATCAGCCGTGTTCTGGCGGGTCAACTCTCCCGCCAGAATGAAATCCTTGATCGAACCAAGAAGTTTTTCCCACATTCTAGTTCTTTGCTAAAGCATCAACAGCCTTTTTTGCGCGATTGAACGACCTGTCATTAGAGCGTTTGAGCTGAGCTATCTCCTTACGTATCTCAAGGGTCGCCTGATTGTTTTCACGCAATTGTGTCAACAAGCCATCAAGCTTTTTTAAGAATGAGGCTTCTTTGGCTTTGGACATTGTCGATTCAAACATTTGGCTCATAACTATTACCTCAACATCATTTTACACTAAGATGCGTATTTCCCGATTATTGCCTCAAGTTTTTTGGCGGTTTCGGCGGGCCAGTGTTCTTTGTGGGTAAAGATCGCGTTCTTGATGGCCTCGGCGAATTGATTCGGCGTTTCTTTTGCGGCAACCTTTGGAACGGCATCTTTCAGGATGAGCTGAGCATTGCGTACATTTTTGGTCAGGTATTCTACGACCATGTCTATCGTTACGGCGTCGTGTTCTTCGTGCCAGCAGTCATAATCGGTCACGAGAGCGAGCGTTGCATATGCGATCTCGGCCTCGCGGGCAAGCTTTGCCTCCTGAAGGTTTGTCATGCCGATGATGTCCATTCCCCATTGGCGATAGACGTTCGATTCGGCCTTGGTCGAGAACGCCGGACCTTCCATGCAAACATAGGTTCCGCCGCGATGGACGTTTACGCCTACGGCTTTACACGAAGATTCGAGAATGTCGCCAAGCTCGTTGCAGACCGGATGAGCGAACGTAACGTGGGCGACGATGCCTTCGCCGAAAAATGTCGATTCCTTAGCTCTT
Organism: Acidobacteriota bacterium; assembly: GCA_019639215.1. Taxonomy (GTDB): domain Bacteria; phylum Acidobacteriota; class Blastocatellia; order Pyrinomonadales; family Pyrinomonadaceae; genus OLB17. The sequence continues at coordinate 2,873 of JAHBSH010000092.1, read as the reverse complement.
GCCCGCGTGCGGTCAAAGAACTGATCCGGAATGACCATGTCGGTCGGTGCATATTGTTGCTGTAAACTGCCGACCGCTGATACGGATAAAATGTATTCCACACCGAGCATTTTCATCGCGTAGATGTTCGCACGGTAAGGAACCTCTGTCGGCAAGAACTTGTGGCCGCGTGCGTGCCTCGGCAAAAACGCCACCGTCACGCCCTCTAGCTCACCAATGATAAACGCGTCCGACGGATCACCGAACGGAGTTTCTACCCTTTGCTCTCTAACGTTTTGCAGTTCGGGCATCTGATATAACCCCGAACCGCCGATTATTCCAATTTTTACTTGTTCCATTATTTATAAAGTCAAAAAGATCGTATTTCTACCACTATCTAATTTTGCCACCCTTCCTTAAAAGCGTAAAACGGTGCGTTGCATTATTAGCAATCGGCACCGTTTTATTTAGGTAGATGGGATTTACCGATGTCAAAGGTCAATTATCTTCTGCTTCAGGGACATTTACGGTCATGTTAAATATAAACGGTATATTTTCGGGTGTTCCCGAATCTGTGATCTTGGCGGCAATTGCCCGGTCTTCTCTCATTTTGGCGGTATTGCCCAATTTGGCGTAGATATTTGAACGCAAAGTATATGCAGCCTTCCAATTTGGTTCCGATTGAACTACCTTACTGGCCTCCGTCAGTGCAGCCGAAAACTGTCCGTCCATGTAAAGGAAATATGCTAGGCCATATCTCATAGCAGACGAATCGCCCGAAGTTTCAATTGCCTTTCGCGCATCGGGAATGGCAAGTTTGAATTTCCCTAATCTGCTATTGGCCGTTGCTCTGTCAGCATAGGCAACGCTATATGCAGGGTTGAGCTCAATTGATCTGGTGTTATCTTCAATTGAAAGTTCAAAATTATTCCTGCTGAAATGCAGCCGTCCTCGAGCATGGAAAAATTCTGCCTTTGGCTTTATTGAGATCGCTTTATTGTATGCTTCTAGTGCTTCGTCATATTTTTTCATTGCAGCAAGTGTATTGGCCATGGAATAATGAGCGCTTTCAGAATTAGGATTCAGTTCCAATGCCCTGCTGTGTTGTTCAAGAGAAGATTCCAGTTCATTCAAGCGAAAAAGGACAACTCCAAGATTGGTACGGAACAAGGCGTTTTGGGGCGCAAGCTCCACAGCTTTTAGATAGTCAATGCGTGCATTTTCATAATCCTTGTTGATCTGACGTATGTTCCCACGACTATTTATGAAATTGGCATTTGCTGGAACTAATTCAATCGCCTTTGAAAAGCAGTCTATTGCCTGCTTAAGATCGCCCGAATTCTGAAAGATAGTCCCTTTTATTTGGTAGCCCAAACCAGCATGCAGTTTTGCCGTTTCTGAAGGTTTATCCCCGATCAACGAAATGGCATTATCAGCATCTGCCATTGCTTCACTCATTTTGGAGAGTGATAAATACGCAACTCCCCGATTGAGATATGGTAAATGTTCTTTCGGAGTTAATGAGATCGCTTCCGTGTATTTTTGTACCGCTTGCTGGTGGTCTCCCTTTTCCATCAAAGAATTTCCCTCATTAAAAAGGGCCTGTGACCGAATCCGATCCTCTTGCGACTGAGCAGATACCAAAACAGGTATCAGCGTAAGCAAAAAGAAAATGCTCAGGAATATCCGTCTACGAGGCAGACCTCGCAGATGCATAATTTTTTGGTATACGATCATCTAATTATCTCCACAGATATCAATGCGGCACGAAAACACTATTTCTTTCCGCAATCGGCAGCGTCAACCAGAGCCTTTAATTCGCTGTTGTTTCTTTTTTGAACATATTCATCCATTCCCTTGTGATTTGTCTTTGGTTTCTCGGCGATCATGGCTTCATACGTCTTTAACACGCTTTCCAGTCCGGCAAGCTGAGCTGCGTTCTCGTCGTTGTTGTCGGGATTCTCAAGTTTAAAAGCGGTCATCCCGATGGCATATTGTGCAAGCAGTTCAGAACCGTTCTTGTTCTTTTTGTCCATTATATGTTTGGTTATTTCGCCGCCGCAGATAATGACCGTGACCTCTTTTGTATCGGCCGCATAAACAAACGCAGCACTTCTGATATTTTTGGCATTTTTGTCAAAAGGCTTCTCTTCCAGAAATTTTGATGCTTTTATGAGTTCGTCCTTGCCGAATTCCTGAGCATTGACGCCATCCACAAAAAATACGGCAAACGCAAAAGCTATCACCATCGATGAAATGATATTTATCATTCTTATATTCTCCTTTCTGTTAACGGGTTTGAGGTCTTGGATAGTTCACAATATACACAAAGAACTATGCCGTCCGGGAAATAGACCGAAACAACCAAGTTTTGCACATATTACTATAAAAAGCGTATTAAGTGTCGAACTTTATCGCCGACAATTTACCTGAATTTTCGACAATGCTGCAAAGCGGTGCATCGAGATCGTGATAAAAAAGGCACAGCCAGTTCTCTTTGACGGCCTGCGGCAGGATGCGGCGCTTGAAATCGACTGTTTCGGTTGGGAACAGGTCGTAGCCCATTACCCACGGCAAAGAAAGATGGTGTGTTGTTGGAATAAGATCGGCAAAACCATAAAGCGTCTTGCCGCCGCTATCCAGCCTCCAGGTCTGCATCGTGCGGTTGTGACCCGGATTCGTCTCAAACCTAAGACCCGGAACCGGCTCAAGGTCTTCCGGCATCGGCTCTAACTGGCCTGTTTCTTCCATCGGCCTCCAATTTTCAGGCATATAGCTGGCTCGGTCACGTTCGTGCGGGTTTTCGGCGTGTTCAAATTCGCTTTTTGAAACGAGGTAACGAGCGTTCGGAAATTGCGGGAGAACCACCCCGTCCGCCGCTTCTGGTGAAGCTG
>JAHBSH010000091.1 GCA_019639215.1 Acidobacteriota bacterium | reverse complement strand
ATGCATAAAAATCTTGACAGAGATGTGCTAGTTCGTGAGATACTGAAGTCACTGGGGGTGATATTATGATAATTAATAAAACTGGAGACAGTACAATTTAACGGATCTAAATTAGATCCACGATGAAAAGGCGTTCCTTCTTCGGAACGCCTTTTACTATTTAAATTGCCTCAGCGTATGCCTTTTCTCAACTCTGGAAACAGATCTTTTAGATTTTTACCAGGACATCCCGTATCGGCATAATCATCATGACCCTTTATCTCTGTTGCTGGAACCTTGTACTTCTTCGCTAGCCACGCAACGATCTTTTTCATTGAATCAACTTGAGCTGCATTTGGCTCTTCTGTACCAAAACTCCCCTCCAAGACAACAAGGGCATGGCCCGCCGGATCATATTCGGTATTAGTATCACCCGCGTAATCTATTTGGCGGCCTTCAGCAATGCGTCCATCAACACCGATATAATAATGATACGGCACATCAAACCAGGCGGGTTTGAACTTTCCAGACGAAAGCTTGTCGTCACGCTGTGAGAACGCTTGTAAATTACGCAGCTTTTGTTCAAGCGTCAGATCTGGCCGTTGTTTGACCCCTGTGTGGTGGATCGTAATATATTTTATCTTGTGCTTTTTTCCTTTACCGACCGGAGATTTTGCTTCCCACTGCTTTCGGGAAACTATTTCTGGTTTAGTTTGTGAGAAGGCCGAACCGGCACTCATAAGAAAGAAAACACTTAGAGTTGCGATCGAAAAAAATGATATGCCTTTTGTTCCCCGTTGGATATGTTTCATAGATTTTGTGTATTTTTAGCAAGGGCCTCCGCAACACGTCGTTTATCTTCTATCGATGACACATCTTGCCCTTTCCACCATTCCAAGGTGCCTTTTTCTATCTTCGATCCGGCCTTTATGAGCAATTCGATTATCTCCGCATGAGTGTCTTTATTCTCATGAACAATGGAGTATAGGGCGCAGTTTAGTATGGTGCCGCCGTACATATTTACCTGCTCAAGCGGTGCCTGCCTTTCAATAAGCATTTTAACCGTTTCGGTATGTCCCCGGTTTACTGCCCAGTGAAAGCCGGCGAGACCGGTTTTGAACCCGGCAGATGGATCGACGCCATTGTTGAGAAGAATTTCTGCGTCTTCTGTTCGACCTTCGAAACAAGCCCACGTGAATGCTTCGTTCATGTATTCCTCAGGTTCGCCGTTGATCTCGAGTAAAGATACTATCGATGTATTTTGCGAACTGAGTAATTCACCGAGCCATGTGAAATCGCCATTCTCAAGGGCTCTCGCCGTAAGCCGCCACAGTTCATCAAGCGACACCTGATCTGATGTTTTTATATCACTCATAATAGCCTTACTTATTGCTTACAGGCTCTTGAAAACAAATGTTATAGCCGTCAGGATCATGAATGTAAAGCTGCTTCATTCCGTAAGAAGTGATAACAGGCGGTTTTAGCTCGACACCTTTTGACCTCAGATATTTATAAACCGCGTCCGTATCTGGACAGCCAAAATAGATGCATGTATCGTCATGCCAGCGTATTCTTTCGGAAGGCGGTGCGTCTGGTACATGTCCCGGTTCATACTGATCGTTCAGCATCAGATTAAATTCATTCAATTGCAGCCATATCCAGCTAGAATGGTCTCCGTCTCCCGAATCCATAACAACTTCAAACCCAAGCACATCTCGATAAAATGCCAAAGCTCTTGGCATGTTGAATACCTGTATCAGCGGTGTCAGATAATTTATCTCTATTGCCATCTGGATATTTCAATGAAGATATTTTCTTGCGATTCCAATCATCGGGATCCGAATCGTGCAATAGAACGTTCCTTTGCTTTTGCTGCTTCTATGTCGCGGTCACGCGGCGACGCATTGGTAACAAGCGTATTTAGCATTTCCTGTGCGGCAGCTGACACTCGTTCAACGGCAAGGTAAAAGGTTTCTTCATTTACCTTTGAAGGTTTATTCATTCCTGAAAGCTTTCTTACGAATTGTAGGGCGGATGCCTCTACCTCATCAGTGGTCGCAGGAGGGTCAAAATTGAAAAGCGTCTTGATATTTCTGCACATAGAAAAGCCTCGTCGATAGAAGTAGTCGCAGATCTTTGATCTGCCGAGACTATTGTACAATGTCTGTCCAGCTTCTTACGGTGCGAGCCATTTCGGCAAACACATCTTCATCGGAAACGCGTTTCTTTTTTAAGATCTTGTAGCCATGGTCGGCCGTATCTAGCAGGTGAAGGTCGGCTTGTTTACCAAGCCTTTTTACGACCGGGCAAAGCAAGTCCAAGTATGCAAGCTTGTCGCGTGTGCCGCTTAGGAACAGCATCGGAATGTGAATGTTAAAGAGGTGCTCGGCTCGTTTTGTATCCGGACGATCCGTTAGGTGAAGCGGAAACGAAAAGAAGATGATGCCGCGTATATCTGGCAAAGGGATTTCTGCATGGGCAATTGACGTCATGCGGCCACCGAACGAGTGTCCGCCCGCAAAAAGCGTCAGATCAGGAGCTGCAGTATGTGCGGCTTTTACGGCATTTCGAACGGTTTCTACGCAAACGGCTTGTGAGTCGCGTCCGCCGCTGCGTTCAGAATATGGAAAATTATAACGGAAAGTCGCAATACCCACATCAGCCAAAGCATCTGCAATTGACTGCATTGTCGCATGACGCATATTAGTGCTCGCCCCATGTCCAAGCACGATCAAATGAGTAGCCGCCTCAGGCCTAAGCAAGATCGCAGAGACCTCGCCTTTACCGGAAGCGGCAAGAAATTTAAGTTGTTTTTCCAAACTATTTCAGCTTTGCGTCAAGCGTGATCTCAGCACCTGCCAGCACGCGTGAGACCGGGCATTTTTCTTTAGCGGTTTTTGCTATTTCCTGAAACTCCTCGTCTGAGATATCGGCTATAACAGCCTCAGTGATCAGGTCGATCTTTGGTATCACAAAGCCTTCCCCTTCTTTCTCTAAGTGAACAATTGCTTTGGTCTCGATGCTGACAGGTTCATGACCGGCACGGCCTAAAAAGCCCGAAAGAGCCATTGTGTAACAACCTGCGTGTGCAGCGGCGATAAGCTCTTCGGGATTTGTCGCGACAGTGTCGTCGCCAAAACGCGAATTAAATGAATACGGCCCCTCATATGCGCCGCTCCCCAGCTTTACACTGCCGTTTCCTTCTCTGATACTACCGTTCCATTTTGCTTCTGATGTTCTTTTTATGCTCATCTTAAATCTCCTTCAAAATTTCCTTGATATCTTCCAAATCTTTAAGTATTTATATTGCCTCCTAGCTGTCCCTAAAGCCAACTTACTTATCAGCTTTTGACAAAATCTTTTCAAACAGAGGTTCAATTGAAGGTGAGAAGCCCCCGCCAAAACGTTCCTTATTTCCTCCTACATAATCACCGGCAAAATTCCTCACAGGCTCTGACCCTAATTCCGGGGATCCACGAAAATTCATGCACTCAAAACAGATCAGCAGTTCGATCCGTTCTTTGTTATGAATTGCTCTGATACCATGTCTCGGATCGAAACATGCACTGCCGTTGCTTGAAGAGCCGATCGAATAGAGGATTCCATCAATCAACTCTTTTCTCTGTTGTGGATCAGAAACACTAGCTTGCCGCACGATCTCGCAGCCCTGAAACTTATCTTTTTTTATCGGCTTTAGCTCTGACTCAATGCCACAAAGACGTCTGTCTGTCGAGACTACTTCAAACACCTCTATCTGCTCTGCGTTTTTCAGAACCTCCATCTGGCGAGTTGGAAATCGCTCGTTTAGTCGCTTGATGTCTTCTTCGCTGAGCGCTGGAAAGCTCAATGTTGATGTTTGTGGAGGTGGTGTAGCTTCCTTTCGCTCATTGCTCGGGGCAGATTGCGGATGTTGTTCAGTTATTGCGCATCCTGCCAGCACGATTCCGCTGCACAGTGAAACGAAGCAAATTGTCATCGCTCGCGATAAGTCGAGCGTCAATCTATTCATTACCCCCTGCCAGTCGTGCATAAATCAACCTCCAAAATTCTTATTCAAACGCTGCCAGACCTCGAAGTACTCGTGCTGGAGTTCGGATGTTTCCATCGCATACTTAGTGGGGCGGATGATGTAGCGCGATTCGAACATAAAGGCGAGCGTGCCGCTTAGTTTCTGCGGCGCAAGCTCGGCATTTGATGCTTTTTCAAATGCGTCGAGGTCGGGGCCGTGAGCCGACATCTGATTGTGGAGCGAGCCGCCGCCGGGTACAAATCCTTCTTCTTTGGCGTCATATGCGCCGTAGATCAAGCCCATGTATTCACTCATCACATTTCGGTGGTACCAGGGCGGCCGAAACGTATCTTCGGCGACGAGCCAGCGATCAGGAAATATAACAAAGTCGCAATTAGCGACGCCCGCTTCGCCGCTCGGCGAGGTCAGCACGGTAAATATTGACGGATCAGGATGATCGAACGAAATGCTGCCTATTGTGTTGAATCGCTTCAGGTCGTATTTGTAGGGAGCATAGTTGCCGTGCCAGGCAACGACGTCGAGCGGCGAATGATCGATCTCACACGTCCACAGATTACCGCCAAATTTAGCGATCTGTTCAAACGTGCCTTCGCGATCTTCGTACCATGCGACAGGCGTTTCGAAATCGCGCGGATTTGCCAAACCGTTCGCGCCTATCGGCCCAAGATCAGGCAACTTGAAATGCGCTCCGTAATTTTCGCAGATATAGCCGCGAAGCTCTCTATCGTCCGGATGCGGCTCAACCTTAAATTTTAGCCCTCGTGGAATGCACACTATCTCGCCCGGCCCAGCCTGTATCAAACCCAATTCGGTCAAAAATCCAACTCGGCCTTTTTCAGGAACAAACAGCATTTCACCATCAGCATTGTAAAAATAGCGGTCGCCCATGCCTTTGTTAAAGGCGTAAATATGGATGGCAATGCCGGTCTGCGAAAACAGATCCCCGTTTCCCGCAATGGTTGTTACGCCGTCTATCAGGTCAGTCGGGTCAGTCGGGATCGGTAGAGGATCCCAACGAAGCTGATTCGGGGTCGTTGGTAGCTTATTGAATGGCGAAGATTCGAATCGGCCCGCATCGATCTGCTCAAATGGCTTGTGCATTACGCTCGGGCGAATGCGGTAAGTCCATGTGCGCTTGTTGTGATCACGCGGAGCTGTGAACGCAGTTCCTGAAAACTGTTCGGCATATAAACCCAGTGGAGCTCTCTGCGGCGAATTGCGCCCAACAGGTAGTGCTCCCTCAACTGCCTCGGTTGCAAAGTCGTTTCCAAATCCGGTTTGATATTTCAGTTCCATATTTATTTATTCAGGCGTCGGCATATTCATTATGTGCGGGCGAAAGTTAAGTACACTGCCTGACAGTGCGTCGGTCAAAACAAATACGATTGGAAGTCCGGGCTCGATCTCATAAACGACCTCAGCGGAAAACCCTTTTGCTTTCAAAAAAGCGGCGGCTTTTTCTGCATCTGCTTTTGGGTCATCGGATACCAGACCGATGCAGCCTGATGCATCCCCTAGCTTGGCAATGATATCGGGCGTGGAATAGTTGATGATCGTGCCGTCCCACATTATCGACCGCAAAACCCCTCCTGAGTCCGCTTTAAATCGCTCATTTACGCCATGCTGGGCGAGCAGCTCGACCAAAGCCGCCTTTGCTTCGGGTGATCTTGCCGCAAAGATACGCGAACCGTTGTCAGGAAAAGGCAGCGGATTTCGTCCGGCAACGAGTAAACCGGTCCACGTTGCCAAACCTAGAAAGATCAACAAAGCCGGGATCAAGATCCATTTGGAAATAAACACAAAGTTCCTCCTCTTAGTCCAACCGCATTTTGTGAATATCAATGCCCGGTGCAAAGCCGTTGAGCGTGTGTTCGACGGTGACGAACCCGTATTTCTGATAAAAGCCTTCGGTGTGTTGAGACGTGACGATAACCAGAGGCTTTTCACCAAATATCTCGCGTGATTTCGCGATACGATAGTCGGTCAACGCTTTGCCAAGACCTGTCCCGAGATGATCGTTATGAACCATTCCCCAACACAGCGAGACTGTATCGTCGCTGTTAAGAGCTGTGCCGCCTGCTCCAACCACCTTGCCTTCGACCTCGATCACATAGTAATCCTTAACTGCTCCGATCAAAAACTCTCGAAGCCCCGGTTCTTCCTCTTTGCCGAAGTATTTGGGAATATTTGACCGAAAAACGGCGATCACTCCATCCAGATCGGCGGAAACGTATTCGCGAATATTCATATTTCGACCATAAATTCTTCAAGCATGGTCCCTATCGTCAACATTGGAACATCACCATTATATACGCAAGAAACATAAGTAGATGGATCGCTCCTAACAATGCATTCGTTCGCGTATTTGAAAAAGTAAGCGTACTTACGGCAAGCAAAGTAGCAAGCAATATCGCCTCTACAGGTTCAAGCCCAAGTACTATCGTCTGATCTGTTATCAGGCCGATGACAAGCACTGCTGGGACTGTTAATCCGATCGTTGCCAGAACCGACCCAAGCAGAATATTGACAGACCGCTGAAGCTGATTATGTAAAGCAGCCTTAACAGCACTGATCGCTTCAGGCGTTAATATCAAAACACCAACGACAAAACCACTCAAAACGGGAGGAGCGCTAAAGGCTTTTGTGGCATATTGAAGCGGTACCGCCAGCTGTTTGGCCAAGACTACAAGCGGCAAAATATATAAGAGCAAAAATATAAAGTGATATGTTGTTGAACGGGTTTCATGTTCTTCGTAGAGGTGAACGTCATCCTCAAAATCCTTATCCTTTATTCTGGGATCTTTGAAATACTCCTGATGGCGACGGGTCTGAACGGCAAGAAATGTCATGTAGATCCCAGCTGCCATTATTGCAATGAAAATGCCCTGAAATGTTGAATATGTTCCTCCCTCTGAGGAGGTAGTAAATGTCGGTAATATTAGACCAATAATTGCCAACGGTATGATCAGAGCAAGAAATGCAATGGCTCCCTGCAGATTGTATTTTTGTTCATGGTGCTTCATGCCGCCGAGCAAAAGTGAGATTCCCGTCATACCGCCAAGAAGTGTCATGACGACCGAAAACATCGTGTCGCGGGCAATGGTTGCTTTTCCTTCTCCGGTCAGCATCACGGCTGAGATCATTAAAACCTCAACACCTATGACCGAAAGTGTGAGTACCAGCGTTCCTAGCGGCTCGCCTAAGATAATCGCTAAGCTCTCGGCGTGATGAACAACAGCAAAAGCAGAAAAAAGAATTACTGTGAACAACCAAATGAGGATGAAACTGAACCAGAACGGATCGGACAGATCCGCCATCCATTGCGAGCCAAACAAAAGAAAGAGAGTGGTTGTGATAACGCTCGCTATAAGAGCCCATTCCTCTCTCAAAATGCGTAGTAAATCAGATCCGTTATTTGAATTTTTTTCCTCAGTCATAATTTTTCAGAATTCGCGATCAGTCATTGACGTTATTAATGACATATTACATTTCTCAACTAACAGGTTTTCGGGGCAAAATATCGAAATGAAGCACGTCTTCACGAGATCCAAGGCTTTCGTAAAGTCTTATTGCCGGATCGTCCCCAAGGTCAGCCTGAACAAAGATCACATAAGCTCCTATTTCACATGCAAGATCGCGTAAATAGTTTATCAAGCCAGTTGCTATGTGGAGGCGACGATAATGTTCATCCACAGCTAGATCATAGATGTATATCTCTCTCCGCTCCTGCTCAAACTTATGTAGAACATAGGCCACAAGCCCGCCGACGACCTTTCCGTCAGCCAAGGCTACCAGCGGAATAAAATCTTCTCGTGCTATAAGTTTATTGAGATGGTCGTCCGATGGTACGTTGCCTTGATAGCTCGCGTGATCCTTAAAAGCCCCAGCGAATACGACCAACAGCTCTTTAAGTCTGGACACATTTGCACGCTCATAAGTTACTTTGATCTGCTCTTTCATATTTACGATAAAGAGATTGATCCTGCTGTCAGCGGCTTTTCGTAACGCCAGACATCCAACCTAAAAGTGCCCTCAGGCGTTTCCGGTTCATAGGTAAATATCCTTTCCATGTGCCAGCCGCATTTTTCATAAAACCTTGCCGCGCGATCATTTCCTATCCCGCAAGCCAGCCAGGCTGTGTCATATCCGCCTTCTGCGATTCGCTTTTCAGCTTCTGCGATCAAGGCCTGTGCAATTCCTGTCCCGCGTGCATCCGAACTCACATAAAGCTGGTTCAGTTCGTCACCCTTTACAATGCAAAATCCCAATGGCTTACCTATAGCACCTATAACACTTACACCAACAAGACTGCGTTCCAATCTTTCAGTAAAATCTTCCAGTGTACGGATCCGTGCAAGAGGCTCAGGCACAATATTAGCGTGAGCTTCTTGCCAGCCGTCATACCATAGCTGTGCGAGGGCATTGATCTCAGAAGTCTCTGCTTTTCGTATTTCCATTAACTAAAAGTACTAAATAAAATGCCGGCGGCTGCGGTATGAGCAAAAGACTTCCTAAGTTCTATTGTGCCTTTCTTAACGCCTTGCGGTCGTCAATTATCATTCTTATAAGAAAGTAAGAAACTATGGCTCCCAAAACCCCAAATAATATTGGCAGGAACCAAAAGCTCCGGATCGAGCTTATATAAAAATCCCGTACTGACTCAGGATCATAATAGACATCAACCCTGTCACCTGTGGCGTAAGAGAAGAAAACCTCTCCGGTTCCTGATGAAATGATGCCGCTAGGGCCAGAGTACCTTACGGTGGTGTCGTATGAAGCTATCCTTCCGCTTCCTGTCGATCTTGAAGAAACCACTTCACCGACAGAATGTTGATAGGTGTTGAGAATGACAAGGTTCCTAACAGAGAAACCGATACTTACCGACACAAATAATAAAGCCAATCCACCAAAAACCAACTTTAGAACAGTACTTAACAGATTGGCCAAAGAATGATCCATAACTAGAGAATGATGATAAACACGCGTGAACTGCCTATTTTACCTCATTCTTGCCAGACTGCTATTTACTATCTTGATTGAGGTCAATAAATTAGCGTTCAATCAATGCGCCGCTGGTCTATCGGGAATTCTCGTATTGACATCGATATTCTCGTGCAAAAGTATTGATAGTAATTATGTCTACGACTTAGTTTTGGCAAATGATATTCGAATGGCGAGCCGTCAGAAGCCACTTGCCGTCACGCTGCATCCAGAAATGTGAATAGCGGCGGCGGACGGTCTGACCCGCCCGAGGAGCCTTGCCTTTGGGCTTGACCGTTTCCAAACCCATTACAATAACGACGTTGCCGTGGATCTCGACCGCCTCTATTTCGCGGACAAAGGACGAGTAGCTTATATTGCCGCTGCGGACAAGTCCAACCAGATCACTTCTTCCCTTTGTTATAGCATTTCGAGGATTGTTGATAAGAATATCTTTCGCCCACATCTCTTCGAGGGTCGCCACGTCTCCAGCCAGAATCGCTTCTGCCTCCGCGATATCAAGAGCCCTGATCTTCTGTTCAACGGTATCCTGCTTTTGAGCAAACACTACACCGCTTGTGAAAAAGACCGCTATCGCCGCAAGAAAAAATATCTTCATAGTTTCTCCATATTTAGCTATTATCGATCTTTATGATCTTGCGGCTATATCCACTAGAGATTGCCGCGTCTTCTTTGTTCTTCTTCTATTGAGACGAACAATGCTTTGAAGTTACCTTTGCCGAAGCCTTTACAACCTTTGCGTTGAAGAATTTCATAGAAAACAGTTGGACGGTCTTCGACCGGCTTGGTAAAGATCTGCAGCAAGTAACCTTCGTCATCGCGGTCAACCAAGATGCCGAGCTTTTTGAGGTCTTCGATATTCTCATCGATCGCTCCGACGCGGTCTTTGACCTCTTCGTAATAAGTGTCTGGAACACGTAGAAACTCAACACCGTTCTCTTGCAGCATGGCAACGGTGTGACGAATGTCTTTACAAAGCAAAGCAACGTGCTGAGCGCCCGGGCCTTTGTAAAAATCAATGTATTCCTGTATCTGCGATTTACCGCCTTTGCCCTCGGCTGGCTCGTTTATCGGGAATTTTATATTGTGGCCGCCGTCGCTCATCACGATAGACATCAGCGATGAATATTCTGTCGAGATGTCGTTATCATCGAACGTTATATAGCGTTCAAAACCCATCACGTCACGATAAAAATCGCACCAATGATTCATCTTGCCGAGTTCCACGTTACCAACTATGTGGTCGACCAGCTGAATGCCTACCTCGTCGCCTGCAACTTCTTGGGCGATAAAGCCGGGCAGGAACGGACCGTTGTAATTGTGGCCGTTGTTATTGTTATACGAAATGAACGAGTGGATCGTGTCGCCGTATGTCGCGATCGACGCATGACGAACCATACCGTTATCGTCTCCGTGGTCGTGCGGTTCCTCAACCGGGCGTGCTCCGCGTTTTACCGCCTCGTGAAACGCAAGATCTGCGTCTTCGACCAAAAAAGCAATATCGTGAACGCCGTCGCCGTGCTGTTTGATATGTTCAGAACCCGGATGATCGGGCGACATCGGCGTCGATAAAATAAAATTGACGCGATTTTGCCTCAGCACATAACTCGTCACCTCGCGGTTGCCCGTCTCAAGCCCCATATACGCCGCTCGTGAAAATCCGAATGCCTTGCGATAGTAAAACTCCGCCTGCTTCGCATTGCCAACGTAAAACTCAACGTGATGTATCTTCTTCAGTCCTAATGGATTTTTTTCTGTCATGATCTTTTACTCTTAAATAATTACTTTGACGGTTCCCAAATAACCTTGCCTGTTTTATCGATGTACCCACATTTAGATTCAAAATCGTAGCTTTCACATACTTGAGCCAATCCGCGATAGAAATCATCAGCTTTTCCGAAAGGTAATTTAAAAGCCAAATTTCCATCTCTACTAATAAATCCAAGTTTGCCTCCGTCAAGAATGACAAACTTAAGCCCATCTGAAAAATCTGATTGTCCGCCGCCAAAAGGTTTAATTACAACCTTTCCAGTCCTGTCAATAAAACCTTCGCCATACTTTCCTATTTCTTCAAACCTCGCTAATCCCTCTGAAAAGGAAGATCTACACTCCGCGTTTTTTAACTTGATAACTACCTTTCCGTTTTTGTCTATGAAGGCATGTTCTCCAAAGTTGTTAGTTATTGACATACCATAAGGTTTAATTACATCTCCACCAATTCGCACACAAGCTAATCCATCTGAAAAATTCAATGCCCAAGAATACTCAGGTTTTATGACCAACTTGCCGCTTTTATCGATAAAGCCATATTTACCGTTAATAAACACGCGTGCTAAGCCGTCGGAGAATTGATTTGCATTTTCAAACTGAGGTTTGATTACCCAATTTCCTTTTTTATCAATAAATCCATATTTCGGTTGGTATGGGTCAGTATTTGCAGCAGCAATACCGTCGCGAAACTCAGTTATATCTGAAAATTTTGTATCAATGACGGCATTTCCTGTTTTGTCGATAAATCCCCAGCGGTACCATGTATGCGAAGCTGACGTGTAGCCCAAGAAACGACCATTAATTTCTATCTTTTGCTTAGTTTGGTCAAAGCCTACGGCGGCTAACCCGTCGGAAAAATGTGTAACGATATCCCATTTTGGCTTAATAACCATTTTGCCGGTTTCGTCAATAAAACCCTGACTGAAACCTTCGGTAATTATGGTATCTCTGCCAACTGAAACGCGCCCCAGACCTTCCGAAAAGTAGGATGCACCATCGTATTTTGGTTCCAACACGATCTTTCCGGTTCTGTCTATATAGCCCGTTTTGCCGTCAACTCTTACAGGAAACCAATTTTCCGACTCATATTGCTGTGCAAAGACAAACGGCACGGCGAAAACTGCCAAGCTTGCCACGATTAAAATTGTGAATATCAGGTAGCGTATCACTTTGTATC
>JAHBSH010000090.1 GCA_019639215.1 Acidobacteriota bacterium | reverse complement strand
GATCTGCCCGGAAGCGACCGATTCTGCCATCTCAATAAAATATGAAGAGCGATATCCGGCCCTTATCTCATTTCGATAATAAGATTCCGGCTGTTTGGCCATTTCCAAAGCGGTTGGAAATGCATGAGAACCATCGACTGACGTTTCTCCCAGGCCTTCCACCAGATTTGTCACCATCTTTTTCGTAAGCCCCCACGAACAATTTGTCGTACAGAGTGATTTTACAAGATCCTCAAAAACCGTTGACGAGCGCAGAAGCCTACCCGCATTCGCATTTACTGCCCATTCGAGTCCGGACGTTTGCGATATTAAAGAATGAAACTCTTCAAATATCTCATCTAGACGCAATATGTGGTTTACCACTTTAATGACCTCAGGGCGGGCAACTTCGCCGGAAACCCACAAAGACAATGTCCCGTTTCCGTCTTTTATGCTGACAGACTCTGGCTTTCCGTTTAAAGAAGTGAAAGTGTAGGAAAGTTCTTTATCCATAGAGTTGTATCTGAAAGGAGCCAGATCATACCATCCGTGACTTTCTACTGTGTGTCTAAAGCTAAAATTAGCGGGGAGCGTAACTCTGTAAATTCTCTTTTTTCCCATTTCTTTCATTTCTTAATTCCGACACCTTGGCTTACAGATCGTCCTTGTAAGTGCCTCTGAGCTGTCAATATTAGAGCAAAATATCTTACCTGCCAAAGATCAAATTAATTTTGAAATATATTGTGCAATTAATGTTTATATTGTTTAATGAATGATAAACATTCATGTCGTACTTCCCCCGTACGCCGTTCTCTTTTTTACTGAAAACATTAGCAAACCCAACGAGATCTATTGCCTGCTGCGGAGGTTGAAGCATGATTTTGAGTGCTGTCCGACAAATGAGACCCAATTTCGCGGCTCTCATATTTGTCTTAGTTTTCTGTCTAACCGGCATTTCACAAACTGATCCCGATCCTAATTCACCGGAACCGGTGTTGCTTAGCCACGCTGATTCTACGAGGGCAATGACCGAAGAAGAATCGATCCTGTCGCGTAACACTCGACGGCGATTGGAGGCATTTCCTCCGGGAGCAAAGGTGACGCTTTATGCATCCGGACTAGAACTTTCAAATGAAGAAGGGCGAAACTCGGTTAGGATCTATGCAGAAGACAAACAAGGCAGGATATTTAGGTTCCCTGTGCTGAACGTTAGTTCTGCGAAAAGCCTTAAAGATACTCAGGCCATTACAGTTTGGCTCCGCGACGACATCGGCTACTGGGATGGTCCGGCGCAGGGTGATGTGCTGCTGAGGCTGACATGGCGTGGAATGTCTAGTAACCGTGTAAGACTTGGCTACGGCAAATCCGGCGGAGAAATAAAGGACGACACTGGAGCTTATCCGACACCTCCAGGATCGCAGACAACACGGCGTACCAAACAGGAACCGACCAACGAAGCACTTTACGGCTATAAATGGTCAGGCGACAGGATCAGATTTCTAGAGCAGGCTACTTTCGGAGCTACGCCGGCCCTTGACCAGCGGTTGCGCCGCATAGGCCTCAGAACATATCTCGCTGAGCAATTCTCAGCTCCATATCCCTCACCCAATAATCCTTATCCTGACATAGAACTTAAATCGACTGATTCCAGCAATGTTACGATCGGATGCGGTATGTATCCTTTAGGGCCGGAACGTGATAATTGCTGGCGATACTATTACACGATGTATCCGGTTCAGAATTGGTTCATGAAAGAAGCTCTTTATGGCGACGCCCAGCTACGGCATAAGGTCGCGTGGGCTCTTTCACAGATATGGGTCATATCTGGTGCGGGTGGTTCGACACAGCAAGCGAGTTGGATGATCGCATATCACAAGCTGCTCTCGCAACACGCGTTCGGTAACTATCGCGATCTTATGCGTGACGTTACCCTCAACCCGGGCATGGGCAACTATCTGGATATGGCGCGAAGCCGAAGACAAAGCCCAAATGAAAACTACGCCCGCGAGATCTTGCAGCTTTTCACCGTCGGCCTGTTCATGCTCAATCAGGATGGGACCTTAGTACTGGACAGCAATGGCGATCCCATTCCCACGTACTCACAGGAAGATGTTGAGAATTTCACCAAGGTATTTACCGGATGGTCTTTCTGCAATCAGACGTGCCCGAGCTCAGCCCCTGGGATAGTTAACTATAAAGATCCGATGATCTTGACACAGGGAAATCATGATGTAACGGCAAAGACATTGCTTGATTATCCTAATGCTGTAAATCGAAACATTGAGCCTAATCTTGATGGCAGTGTGGAGCTTGAAAAGGCATTGGACAATATCTTCTATCATCCGAATGTTGCACCGTTTGTCAGCAAACTGCTGATCCAGCATTTGGTCACAAGTGATCCGACACCGGCCTATGTAGGACGTGTATCATCAGTGTTCAACAACAATGGTTCAGGTGTCAGAGGCGATCTCAAATCGGTTATAAGAGCTATATTGCTGGATCCGGAGGCGAGAGGAGATGTGAAGACAGATCCTTTTTATGGAAAGCTGCGTGAACCGGTTCAATTCATGACGAATATTCTCAAGGCGTTCAACGTAGGTTCAGCTGACCTGTTACAACAGAGTGACGGTGTCCTTACCAATCTGACCAATCCGATGGGACAAAATCCGTTCAACTCTCCAACAGTATTCAATTACTATTCGCCGGATTATGTAGTACCGGGCACTGCTCTGTTAGGACCTGAATTTGGATTGATGACGACAGGATCATCAGTGGCCAGAGCAAATGCGGTAAACACTATGGTGTATAGCCGTTTGACCGTTTCCGTCCCAACGCGCCCCCTCGGAACGTCCATCAACCTTGCGGACATGGATGCCCTGGCGACGGCCGATCCAACAGGAAATCTGCTGCTGGATGAATTGGATCACAGGCTGCTTCACAAGACAATGTCCCCGCAAATGAGGGCCTTGATATTGCCTGCTTTCACAGCGGTCTCAGCTTCAAATCCGCGAGCCAGAGCTCAAGCGGCTATCTATTTAGTGGCGACATCTTCGCAATTCCAGGTTCAAAGGTGAGCATTATGAAAGCATCAAGACGTGATTTTATAAAAAGGTCGACCTGTGCATTGAGCATGGGAGCGCTGGCAACCCAGATACAACACATGGGAATGGTAAGTGCTCTGGCCCAAAGGACGGAAAAACGTTCCTTGGATATAGCTGTAGGTGGCGATGATTACAAAGCTCTAGTGCTGATCTATTGGTCTGGCGGTAATGATGGAAACAATTTGGTCATTCCCAACCATAGCAATGGCTCAGTAAGCAACTACGCGACATACAGTTCGGTTCGTGCAGCTCAGGGATTGGCCCTGTCTCAATCAAGCCTTTTGCCTATATCGGTCCCGCGAATGGGCGGGCTGACATACGGTCTCCATCCTGCTCTCGGCCCGGTCAGCGGGGGCATTAACAACGGCATATACGAATTGTGGGCGCAGCAGAAGTTCGCTGTAGTAGCGAACTGCGGAACGCTCGTCAGGCCGATGTCAAAGGCGGAATACCTCAATAACAGCAAACCAAAGCCGTATCAGCTCTATTCACATTCAGACCAGGTAAATCAGAGTCATACGGCCATCTCCGACACACAGGCATACACAGGCTGGGGCGGTCGGCTTTCCGACAGAATGACACCTGGAAGCAATCCTTCGGGTTTGATACCGATGATAACGTCGATCGCGGGATCACAGCTCTTCACTTCGGGACAAACAACACTTCCGATGGCGATAAATGATGCTAACACGGCCTTGGCGAGTGTATTGAACCCGAGCGGATTCAATACAAGCGCAGCGTCAGTTGCACGCAGGAACGCTTTCAATCAGCTTCGGACAGTCGATCTCCAATCGGAATATGTTGCTGCAGCCAGCGGCGTCACAGAACTTGCGATGCAGGCTAACAGCGCTCTCCAAACAACACAGGAAGTCACCGTAGAATTCCCCAACACAGGTATCGGTCGTCAATTGAAGCAGATCGCCAGACTGATAAAGAATCGCTCTGCTCTCAATATTTCAAGACAGGTTTTTTATTGTCAGATAGGTGGCTTTGATACGCATAACAGTCAGCTGGGACAACATACAGACCTTTTGTCGCAATACAGCCAAGCCGTTAGATCTTTCTACGATGAGATGACCGTTCTTGGGGTTTCGAACAATGTTACAACCTTTACCCTTTCAGACTTTAACCGTACATTCACACCTGCCGGAACAGGTGGTAGTGTCGGTACTGATCACGGATGGGGAAATCACATGTTCGTTATCGGAGGCGCTGTCAATGGCGGCAATTTTTATGGAACAAACACCTCCAACGGCACGCCGTTCCCGACCCTCGTGGTCGGTACTGCAGGCCCGGACGACACAAACAACGGATCGGGCGCCCGCGGACGCTGGGTACCAACCTCTTCGGTTGAACAATATACGGCAACGCTTGCTCGATGGTTCGGCTTGCCGGAACAGCACATGACGACCGTTTTCCCAAATCTTGAAAACTTCACAACTTCTGATCTGGGGTTTATTTGAAAGTTTGAACACCGCTGAAAAAGCCCGTCGAGACAGTATCCGCTCGACGGGCATTTTTATTTATTTTGAACTCCGCTATATTTCGGATCGGCCGTCCGTTATTGCTCCAAGGGAACTAGAAGAAACCAGCTTTCTGTACTTATCCGCTACCCCGGTAACATTCCGCAACCTTTCAGGAAGCGTCCATAGTTTTCTCCGCTCATCGAGTTCCGTATCAGCCAGATCGACCGACAATGTTTGCTCATCAGCGTCAATGGTGATCATGTCGCCGTCACGAAGCAGAGCGATGTTGCCTCCCACGGCTGCCTCTGGGGCAACGTGGCCAACAACCATTCCGTATGTGCCGCCCGAAAATCTGCCGTCCGTAATAAGCCCGACGGAATCGCCAAGGCCAAGTCCGATGATGGCAGATGTAGGAGCAAGCATTTCGCGCATTCCAGGCCCTCCTTTTGGGCCTTCGTAACGAATGACAATGACATCACCTGCACTTATTTCGCGCTTCATGATAGCGGACATACAGTCCTCTTCGGATTCAAAAACGCGGGCCGGGCCAGTGATACGGCGGCTCTTTATGCCGGTGATCTTTGCAACAGCACCTTCCTCTGCCAGATTGCCGCGAAGTATTGCCAGATGTCCGTCGGCATAGATAGGTTCGTTGAATCTTCGAACGACCTCAAGGTCGAGAGGCTCGCCTGATACGTCTGCCAGATTCTCTTCTACCGTCTTTCCGGTAATTGTCATACAATCGCCGTGAAGCAAGCCATTGTCGAGCAGCATCCTCATAACCATCGGGATCCCGCCTGCTCGATGAAGGTCGGTAGCCACAAAGCGTCCCGAAGGTTTGAGATCACACAAAACGGGCACACGTCTTCTGATCGTCTCAAAATCGTCTATCTTAAGTTCAACCCCGGCGGAATGTGCTATCGCAAGCAGATGCAGCACGGCATTAGTGGAACCGCCTGTCGCCATTACCACGGTTATGGCATTCTCAAGCGAGCGCCTGGTTATTATCTCCCTCGGCAAAAGGCGGTTTGAGACAGCGTTTCTAAGAGCCTCGATCGAGGCAATGGAGCTTTCTCTTTTCTCGTCATCCTCAGCAGCCATAGTCGATGAATACGGCAGGCTCATTCCCATTGCTTCGATCGCAGACGACATTGTGTTGGCTGTGTACATTCCCCCGCACGAACCCGCGCCCGGACACGCGTTTTTCTCAACCTCCGAAAGCTGTTCATCGCCAATTTTGCCCGCAAGGTATTCACCGACCGCCTCAAACGCGCTCACGACCGTCAGGTCTTTGCCGTTAAGATGTCCAGCCTTTATCGTGCCTCCATAGACAAAGATCGACGGGATATTCAGACGGGCCATCGCGATCATTGCTCCGGGCATGTTCTTGTCGCAGCCACCTATCGCCAGCAGGCCGTCCATCTGCTGGCCCTGACATACAGTTTCGATAGAATCTGCGATCACCTCACGTGAAATAAGCGAATATTTCATCCCGAGGGTTCCCATGGAAATACCATCACTCACCGTAATGGTGCCAAAGACCTGCGGCATCATCCCAACGCGTTTTGCTTCCAGCACGGCCGCATCCGCCAGCCGCCCAAGGCTCAGATTGCACGGCGTTATTGTGCTGTAACCGTTGGCAATACCTATGATCGGCTTTTCAAAATCGCCGTCCTCAAATCCAACAGCACGCAGCATTGCCCGGTTGGGCGTCCGCTCCACGCCTTTTGTCGTTGCTTTACTTCTGTAATTATCTTCCATTTGTCACTAGTCCAAATAGTTCCTCAAGCCCGATGTTACCACCGCACAGTATCAGTACAACGTGGCTATCCGGGCCAAAATTATCCTTCAATCGCTCGGCCGCCGCAAGTGTGCATGCAGTCGCCGGTTCAGTCAATACCTTTGCATTTTCCAGAAGACAGAACATCTCACGCACAGCCTCATCGTCGTTTACCACAGTGACGCCATTCAGATAACGCTCTGCCAGAGCATAATTAAGATCGCCTACACGCGGAGCTCCCAGAGTTCGTGCAATAGATGTCACCTTCTCAAGTTCTACAACGTGTCCGGCAGCTAACGAAACCGCCATGCTCTCAGCCCCGTGTGTTTCAGCGCCCCAGACCTTGACGCTAGGCTTTACCGCTTTTAATGCAGCCGCAACGCCACCGCACAAACCGCCGCCGCCGATGCTGACCACCACGTCGGTCACTTCAGGAACGTCTTCAGCTATCTCCAGTCCGATAGTTCCCTGTCCGGCTATAACCTCGACATCCTCAAACGGATGAACATACACATAACCTTCAGCTTCGTATTCTGATGCCGCCGCAAAAGCATCGGTTATGGTCGGGAAAAGCTTGACCTCGGCTCCGTAGCTTTCGGTCTTTCTCAAGTAATTGGACGGAGTGGATTCCGGCATCAATATAATTGACTTTAACCCGAGTTTGCTAGAGGCATAAGCTACAGCCTGAGCGTGATTTCCGGCACTTACAGCAACTACGCCGCCGTTCCGTTCGGCTGAACTCAACGACAAAAGTTTATTAAAGGCTCCGCGAACCTTGAAGGCGGACGTACGCTGCAACTCCTCATGTTTCAAATAAAGGTTCGTTCCAAATCTTCCGCTAAGAAAGGTGTCAATGAGCGTTGGTGTTCGTTTTACATAAGGCGCGATCCTACAGGCTGCGTCTTGTATCTCATCAAGCTCTATTACCTCCGGCTTTGCATTTTCAAGGCTTCCATTCATCCCGCTGAGCGGGTCACCCAATATGCTTACCGGAACGAACGGTTCCGTCGGTGTAACTGCCAACATTGCTTTTTCTCCCTTATTGGCGGTTACTTTCCGCCGTCATTTTCTTTGCTCTTTTTGTTTTCTCATCACCACAGACAGTGGCGTCGCGATTCTGAGAATTATTTTTTTGCGTCTAATGTCGGTAATGTCTGATTCCATATTTCTGTCCGTCCGCACAATAATGCCGCTGACACCGGAAATCCGTATCCGGTGTCCGCAGAATTTCCCGAACTCACTTCCCTGTTTGGTCTATACCGCCCAAAGAGACTGTTCGGGGTCGCTGTTAATAATTATGTTGGGAATGAATGAAGGCTCTTTCTGGCCTTTTGGTGAGATGTCGATCGCGATGGTATTTTCGAGAACCTCCGAGGAATATTCCGTACCGGCAGGAATGCAGAGAACCTGATTTCCCTTCAACAGCACATCACCTTCCGGCAGATGAAATAGCCATTGCCCGCTCAAGACAAGTATCATCTCCTCGTTGTCAGGCGAACGCTTGTATGTAACTTCGCCCTTCTTTACTTCAAGGCGTGTCAGAGCGACAGCATCTCCCTGAACCGATCTTGCCCGACACGACGGGCTGATCAACTCATTCTCAGTTCTTTCCAGATCGTAAACTTTCATTTCTTTACTTCCTTGATGACAATTTTAATGTTGATCACCGATCTCAGTTCTTGGCAGCGTCTACCAATTTATCTTGTGACAACCATGGCATCATTGCCCGGAGTCTTGTTCCTACTTGCTCGATCTGATGACCTTCGCCTTCAGCTTCAAGAGATTTGAATTTCTCTTTTCCGCCGTCACATTCCGCCATCCATTCATCTGCAAACTGTCCGCTCTGTATCTCACCAAGTATTTTTTTCATCTCGGCTTTTGTTTCTGCAGTGACGATGCGTGAACCTCGTGTCAGGTCACCGTATTCGGCGGTGTTCGAAATGGAATACCTCATATTGCTGATGCCGCCTTCATACAAAAGATCGACGATGAGCTTCATTTCATGAAGGCATTCAAAATACGCCATTTCGGGAGAATAACCCGCCTCGGTCAAGGTCTCGTAACCAGCCTTTATCAAGGCGGTGAGGCCGCCGCAAAGAACAGCCTGTTCACCGAAAAGATCGGTCTCGGTCTCTTCCTTGAACGTTGTTTCGATGATGCCTGCTTTTCCGCCGCCGATAGCCGACGCGTACGCCAAAGCTACGCCTGAGGTATCGCCCGTTACATCCTGATGGATCGCCATCAAACACGGAACGCCGCGTCCACGTGCATATTCACTGCGAACAAGATGTCCCGGCCCTTTCGGAGCAACCATGAAAACGTTTACGTCTGCGGGCGGCTCGATCTTTTTGAAGTGAATGCCAAAGCCATGCGCGAACGCAAGATATTTCCCCGCTTTCAGTGCCGGGGCGATCTCATTTTTGTAAATGGCCGGAGCAAGTTCGTCAGGAACCGTCATCATTATCACATCCGCTTTTTCGGCGGCCTCGGTCGTGAATGTGACCTCAAGCCCTGCCTCTTCGGCCTTTTTCCAAGACTTACTGTCCTGCGGAAGGCCGACGATGACGTCATGCCCCGATTCTTTGAGGTTGTTCGCATGGGCGTGACCTTGAGAACCATAACCGATAACGGCGATCCTCTTGCTTTTCAACAGCCCGTCGTTTGCATCCTTTTCGTAAAATACCTTCATTTCCTGTTTCCTCGTCAAATATGATCTTGTTAGCCGGTTTGATATTTGCTTTATGCCGCCACGGCCTCTGCTTTTGTGTCCGATCTGAAACTTTCCAATGATGACAAACGGTTAATTGCCACCGACCCGCTGCGGGTCACTTCGTTTACGGCCAAAGGCTTTAGCATTTCTATGAAAGTGTCAACCTTGTCTCTTGTCCCCGAAGCCTCCAGCACCATCTTGTCATGCGATATATCAACGACCTTTGCGCGAAAGATCTTGACCAGATTCATCACTTCCTGTCGCTCCGCTCCCGCGGAAACCGAAACATCTATCAGGGCCATTTCCCGTTCAATATGCGGCTGTGTGGTCACAAGCCTGACATCCTTGACACGGGCAAGCCGTGAACACTGTTTTACGATCTGTTCAACAGTTGCATCATCGCCATCGGTGACAATGGTCGCTTTTGACCATTTAGGATCCTGCGTCTTACCAACCGACAAAGTTTCTATGTTGTATCCGCGCGCAGAAAATAGACCGACTATCCGTGAGAGTTCCCCTGCCTCATTTGCTAAAAGAATTGAGATCGTATGCCGCATACAATACCTTGCCTTACTTCAATATCATGTTCCGTGATTCACCGCCCGCCGGAACTATCGGGAAAACGTTCTCTTCCTTTTTCACGACGATATCCATAATTGCAACACCGTCGTATTCCAGCCCTTCTTTCAGAACAGAGCGTAGTTCAGAGGGCTTCGTCGCACGCAGTCCCTTTGCCCCGTATGCTTCAGCCAACTTTACAAAATCGGGCGAAACTGACAGATCGACCTCAGAATATGTCCGGTCATAGAACATTTCCTGCCACTGTCTCACCATTCCCAAATAACCGTTGTTCATTATCACGACCTTTAAAGGAACGTTGTATTGGATAGCGGTTATTATTTCCTGATTGGTCATCTGAAAACCGCCGTCACCTACCACCGCAACGACCATCTGATCAGGTAGAGCGATCCTTGCTCCCATTGCCGCAGGCAGACCAAAACCCATCGTTCCCAAACCGCCGCTCGTCAGGCATTGCCTGCTGCGTTTGAAAGGATAAAATTGAGCGGCCCACATCTGATGCTGGCCTACGTCCGTTACGATAACCGCATCACCTTCGGTTACTTCATGAAGCGTTTCTATCAAACACTGAGGGTCTATCTCATCCTCAGATCCCGAACAACCAAGCGGTACAGCAGCCTGCCACTCGCGGATCTTCTGCCACCATGTTGCAAGGCGTTCCGTGTCCAAACTTTCACTTTCAAGGCTTGTGTTGATAGCGGCCAATGCCGTAGCGGCGTCTGACACAACAGGTATCTGAGGTTTGCGGAGCTTGCCCATGTTCGAGGCATCTATATCTATGTGGATCACCTCAGCATTTGGTGCAAATGTGTTAAGTTTGCCGGTGACACGATCGTCAAAACGCACCCCGACAGCGATGAGCAGATCTGATTCCGCCACAGCAAGGTTTGAGGCATAAGTGCCGTGCATTCCCAACATGCCCAGAGAGTTGGTGTGGGCTGACGGAAATCCTCCAAGTCCCATTAGCGTAGGTGTAACCGGAATGTTCAGTTTCTCAACCAGAGAGATCAACTCGTCAGACGCTCCGCTGGAAACCACACCGCCACCAACATAAAAGACGGGCTGCTTAGCAGCCAAGATCTTCCTGACAACTGCTTCGACAACAGGTCGATCAGGTTCAGAATGATACTCATGATATTCGGCAAATCCATCGGTGCCGCCGCGATATTCCGTTATTTGGGCTGTAACATCCTTTGGAATGTCGATGACCACAGGTCCGGGCTTTCCGGATGAAGCGATGAAAAATGCCTCATTGATAATATCTTCGAGGTCTTCTGCCTTTCGCACCAGGTAGCTGTGCTTAACAACGGGCAGTGTGATGCCGAAAGTATCAACTTCCTGAAACGCATCAGTTCCTATCAAACCTGTCGGAACTTGCCCTGTGATGACGACCAGCGGGATCGAGTCCATATACGCGGTCGCAATACCCGTGACTGCATTTGTAGCTCCGGGACCTGAAGTAACCAGAGCCACGCCCACCTTTCCCGTTGCTCTGGCATATCCTTCGGCGGCATGAACAGCTCCCTGTTCATGACGTACAAGATAATGGGTTATGTCATTTCTATATCGCCAAAGTTCGTCATAGATATGCAGTACCGCTCCACCGGGCAATCCGAATATTGTATCCACTCCATTCGCGATAAGTCCCCGGATAAGTATTTCTGCACCGCGGCAACTTAGCGCAGGAGTCTCAGAGGATTGAGCAAGGGTATTCAATGCGACTGCCGGTTCTGCTATGACTGCTGACTGGTTCATACTGTCCCTAAAATGTTGAAAGGCCATCACCGCTATTTCCGATGATGACCTTGCTGATCCTTAAAATCCTGAACGCCATCATTTTCCTGAACGGATAATAATTGCGCTAATAATTATGTTGGCAGACACAGATCTCACATTAACAAAATTGCTTCCTATAATGTTCTGTATGTCTTTCATGCCTATTTGGATTGAAAAAATCAAGTAAATATCATTACTAAAAGTTTTCAATAACGGGAGATTATAATAAATTTTTATCAATGTCAATACTTGAGTATCTGTTTATTTCACTATTCAGCAAATATTTTTAAGCTGACCTGGTATCAGCTCCACACCGTAAAAACAGGCCGAAACACGTTGCTGTTTTTATATGTCGGAATAGACCTTGAAGTTTGCTGGTATAGAGCCTAAAATTTTCTTGATCGCATATTACCGTGAATCTGCCTAATTACCTTACTCTTGCAAGGATACTTATCGTCCCGCTTCTGGTTGTGGCGTTGCTTACACCCGTGGCGGAAAGGTGGCTTGGCATTAGCGGATATGCTCTGGCGATCATCATCTTCCTTGCCGCAGCTTTGACCGACATCTTGGACGGCCATCTTGCGAGAAAAAGGGATCAGGTTTCTACACTTGGAAAATTTCTTGACCCGATAGCTGAC
>JAHBSH010000009.1 GCA_019639215.1 Acidobacteriota bacterium | reverse complement strand
CGGCAGCCAGAAAAGCCACAGAGCAAAAACAAGCACAAGCAGCGGCCCCAATACAAAATTCGGCACGGAAAGCCCGAGCATCGAAATTGCCATTGACCCGTAATCGAATGGCGAATTCTGCTTTAGGGCTGCAATAATTCCTGTAGTTAGTCCGACGAAGAGGGCAAGCAGATATGCAAGAAATCCTATCGTTGCCGAGTATGGAAAATGGCGCTTGATTATCTCGTTTACAGACTGACCCGTGTAGCGGAGCGATTCACCAAAATCGCCTTTGACGATGTTCAGCATCATCTTTCCGTACTGTTCGTACCAAGGACGGTCGAGTCCGTATTTTTCACGGATGTTGCGTTCGACAGCCTCTGGCAATGACCGTTCGCTGATGTAGAAGTTTCCCGGAGCGATGCGTATCAATCCCCATGTGACCGTTACCACAAGCAGAGCCATGGGAATTATTAGCAGTAATCGTCTTAATATAAAACTAAGCATTTATCTCCTGTATCATTTTGCAGATGCCATCGTTGCTGTCTTGCTCGCATTTTCACGATCAACCTGTGTCTGCATCAGGCGGGTGATCTGATCATCCACCATTGGATCATTCTGTTCCATGATGTTCTCAACATCCTTGTCCCATTTGGCCGGATCGCGTTCGATATATACAAATTTCCATGCATGAACGGTTCCGGCGTTAGGGTAAAGCCCTTTGACATAAGGCTTCTTTATCCAGTTCGTAGCGTTTGTAGCAAGCGGGACGACGACCTGATCGCGCATAACCATATACTCGGCCTCTGCCAGCATTTCATAGCGCCGCATTGCATCATGCTGACGGTTGGCATCGTCCAGGAGCTTGTCGTATTTGGGATTATGCCAGCCGGTCGCGCTGTCATTCTTTTCGGTGTAAAAAAGAGCAAGGAATGTGAAAGGATCCATGTAATCCGCAACCCAGCCGCGGCGGGCAAATCCGCTGTAATCAAGTGCTTTCGTAGTTGGCAGAAAGGTCTTCCATTCCATGTTATTCAACGGAACGGTGATGCCAAGATTCTGCTTCCATTGAGCCTGCAAAAATTCGGCAATGGCCTTGTTGCTCTCCGAAGTGTTATAGACGACATTGACGTTTTCCACCGGAAATGTCGGCGCTATCCATACACCGTTGCGTTGCTCGACCGGATAACCTGCTTCGACAAGCAGCTTTCTCGCGCCTTCGGGGTCGAACATTCGCTGTTCCCATTGTTCGGGCGTGATGTTGTCTTTTTTCAGCAGATCGCCATAGACCTTTTTCCTTGCTTCTTCATATCGCGGAAAAATGCCTTCGGGAGTAAAATCCGTCAGCGGCATCAGCGTTTTACGAAAACGGGCAAGAGCGACGCGATCTATCGCAAGGGCAAAAGCCTTTCGCACCTTCACATCGTCCATCGGTTTTTTGCGGACATTGATCGAATAATACTGGATGGCTGCCTCTGGCAGGTTTAGATATTCGTCCTTATATTGCTTGATGTTATCGATCCAACCTGCCGGGATCGTATGATTATATGTCGCATCTACCGAGCCCGCTTTATAGAGGTTCTGCATCGTCGTCTGGTCTTCTAAAGGATAGATATCCAGGCGGTCAAGGTGAACATTCGCAGCATCCCAATATGTCGGGTCTTTTGTAAGGTTCAGTTCATCATAAGGCCGGTGAACAGCAAGTCTGAAAGCTCCGCTCGTGACAATGTTCTCGGGTTTTGTCCATTGTGTTCCAAATTTGTCTATCGTGTCTTTGTGAACAACTCGAAAATACTGATGAGCAAGCAGGCCGATAAAATAAGGTGCGGGCTGAAGCAGCTTGATACGGAATGTATGGTCGTCAACAACCTCAAAACCGAGATCATCCGCCGTCACCGTAACAAATTCTTTTCCATCGACCAATGCTTTTAGCTTGGCGTCTTTTTCAAGAACCTCGCCGCGTTCCTTTTCACCACCGGGAAGCGTCAGGCGGAGCGGTTCGTCCAACTGTCGATGTTTTGGCGTATCACCGCCGAAAGTGTCAGCGGTGGCGGATGCTGTTTCAGCTGTTTTTCCGTCAGGATCGACGTCGCTCTGATGAACGAAAGTTCCGTCTGCCTTCTTTACAAAAACCGCACCGGAATTATATGGCTGTGCATATTTTATGTAGTAGGCAAGATAGGCATTTTCGGCGGCAAGCTCAGGCGAGAGCGCCCGTTTGAACGAATAATCAAAATCCTTTGCCGTGATAGGCACACCATTGGAAAAGGTCGCGTTCTTTCTCAGATAGAAAAGATATTCTGTTCCGTCTTCGCTCGCTTCCCAGCTTTCCGCAATGGCCGGCATCGGTTCCATGCTCTTTGGGTGATATTCGACAAGCCCGTCAAACAAGGCCATAATCACACGGGCTTCGGGCTGGCCGGTCGGAACGGCCGGATCGAGCGATTGCGGTTCGGAGCCTGAAACATAACGCAGATGATTTTCGGCGGGAGCTGTGGTCCTTCCATAATACTGTCCTGACCCTGTCGTCGAACAGCTGTTAGTAAAAACAACCGCTGTCAGGCATAACCATGCCGCAAAAAACGTCTTTATCCCAGAAGACCTCATAATTCCACCTCCGATCCCTTGAATGCGCCTGTCGTGTTCTTACGTTTTAGCCTTTTACATCAGCCGACCGATAGAGGGACAAATACCACACAGACAAAAACGGCAAGCATTATCTGTCTGAAACTGGACTTCGGCATACATCCTAACCCGTGTCCCGATAAGTACGAACTTTCTTAAATTAAAGGAGAGAAAAACGTAAAAACAATAAGTTGGTCAATAACTTAACACGATTTGTGCGGATCGGGCAAGGTATTTCATCGCGCCGCAGAATGATAGGCTTATTCTTCTCGGGAAAACCTTACAACTGTCAGGGAGTAGCTCCGGCCTGTGATGAACGCCATTCAGCATCTATCACTACCCGATGCAGTAATGGATGATCGAGGCTGTTGGAATCAAATCCTGTCACAAATGGCTTAACGAGAGCATACGACAAGGGGAAATAGAGCGGGATCGCGGTCAGCTCAAAGAGAGCATCTTCTTCATCAGCGATCGGGCCGACAGCACTTGGAAGAGGTTGTTCCGTGTTTGCGGAGTTATTGGCATTGGGGCCGCTGTCAGGCAGCCCGTTCGCATCTGTCTCTCTAACCGGCTCAGGCAGTACGGGAGAATATGCCGAGCCAAAGATCGACCGCAGACCGATCATTTCGTCAGGAGTACGCAACACCACACCACGGCGGATTATCTCAAAATCTCTTTTTTGGCGAATCGTCTCGACCTCAGCCGCTTCTTTGACCTGAACATCCGTCTCGATATTCAGATTTCGTTTCCACATTCCCGCCACCGAACGTGCAATACGTATCTGCGTGTCATTTCGGTTAATGGTGAGCTTTATGACCGGAAACCCTTGTCCGTTCGGGTAACCGGCCGCCTCCAACAGATCTTTTGCACGCTCTCTGTCCTGTATCAATCCTGTTTTTGACGATGAACCGAACGGAAGAAATGTCAGCGCAGGCTGTGTCGTTCCCTCAAGCTCTCCATCGGTCAGGCGTTCTCTTTCTATCGACATCGCCAGAGCCTCGCGAACGCGGCGGTCGCGAAAGACCGGCATATCGTAATTGACCTCATAAAAATTTATGGCGGCAAATGTCGTGCGGCGAAAGTCGGCGTACGGCGTAAGGAGTTTTAAGGCAAGCGGTGAGAATTCGGCGTTCGTTACCGCATCGACCTCACCTTTGCGGTAAGCTTCGAGAGCCTGGTCGCCTGATGCTGCCGGAACAAAAACTACACGCTCCAGGCTGACATCTTCCCTGTTCCAATAATGTTCCGAACGTTCTATCGCCAAACCTTCCGGCTTCACCTCAGCGACACTGAACGCACCGTTTACCACCAGTTCAGAAGAAACGCTGCTGTCGCTCAATCCTTTGCCGCCGTCAAAAACCGGACGAAACACAGGATGTGCCACAAGCCTTGCAAAATCCTTGTCCGGTTCAATGAGTCTCACCAAAAGTGTCCGTTCGTCTGGAGCCTCGACCCCAAATTTCTGGACAGGAGGTTTTGGCGGAACAGGTACATCGGGCGAACTATTTGCTGAGGGTTGCTGTTCTGCCGAAAGAGCATTCATCGCTGGCAGCGTGGGAATGGCATTATCTGCTGACGACTGTCCGGCCTCAGATGTTTTTGTTCCTTCGATGTTCGCAAGCAATTCTCTATGCGGAGCTTCTTTACCCAATGACAGGACACGGAGCCACGAACGGATAAAATCATCTGCAACGAGCGGAGATCCGTTTGACCATTTCGCATCTGAACGAATGCGGAATGTCCAAACACGCAGATCATCAGAAACGCTCCAGCTTTCTGCGACGGCAGGCATTTCATTCAGCGTTCGCGGATCAAGTTCGGTCAGGCCGTCATAAATTGCCCGTACAATGTCCGTTTCCGGAGCCGCAGATGCCCGTGCAGGGTCAAGCGTCTTCGGGCTGCGTCCGTTGCTCCAGCGAAACTCCTGCTTCTGCGGCGGCGGCGTGTTTGCGAAATAATCCTTGGCAGGCTGCTGACGAACTTCGCTGCAGGCAAAGTTAAACATCAAGGCGACGGCAATAAGAGCTATGCCGCAAAAAGAATTCCTCGGATGTGAAAAAAGCTGCCTCATGAGAACGGATTAAGAAATGATAATGAACGCTTAATTACCGACAAGCCTGACATAAACTTCTCTGACGCGACGACGTGTGTCATCGAAACCTTCGGAAGTGTCAATAAGATGGTCGGCAAATCTCTTTTTTTCGGCCTGCGTCATTTGGGCGGCGATGCGTGTTTTGGCGGCATCTTCGTCCAGGCCGTCGCGCCGCATCAGCCTTTCCAGCTGGATCTCCTCGTGACACCAGACGACGATCAACCGGTCAAATCTTTTATAACCACCTGATTCTATCATCAAAGCCGCATCAACTATCACGATGCCGGTCGGATCGTCAGCCTCGCGTTCTGCTATCCATTTATTCTGCTCCTCTATTACTAAAGGATGCACGATAGAGTTGAGCAGTTGCCGCTTGGCGGTGTCGTTGAAAACAATGGAGCCAAGCTTTTTGCGGTCGAGAGAACCGTCAGGCAATAGCACTTCGTTCCCAAATTCCTCAACTATACGGGCAAGGCCCTGCGTATTCGGAGCTACGACATCACGCGCGGTCTGGTCAGCATCAAGCACATGACAACCCAGTTCGCGAAACACATCGCAAACATAGGATTTGCCTACGGCTATCGAGCCTGTTAATCCGACCTTGAGCATAAGAATATGATGTCTGAAAAGGCGAATTTAGTCTGTGTTTTTCGGTTTTTTGTCTGTGGATTCTGTGGTATTTCCTGAATTTACAATATTTTTACCACAGAATGCACAGAACCAAGACACAGAAAACGACTCTTCAGGCTCACGACCCCAGACTCCCTAGCGGGCTTCTGCAACGCCAGTTATTTCTGAAGATGCCGTTTTTCCAGTTTGGCAACGTTGTATTCGGCAACCTCGCTGAGCGTCATACCGAGTTCATCGGCGCAGGCTGAAATGTACCACAGCACATCGCCAAGCTCATCTTTGAGCTTTGCCCGGGTCTCGTCCGTTATGACACCGCCGTGATCGCGCTGGATCTTTTTGACGATGTTGGCAACTTCGCCCGCTTCACCTGCAAGCCCAAGCGTCGGGTATTCAAGGTTTTTAAGACGTCCAGGATAAAGAGCCGTTCGGCTCGCTGCTGTTTGATATTCTTCAAAGTTCATACTATGTTTTTCACCGCAAAGACGCAGAGGCGCCAAGAGAAAACATTGGTTCTATTAACTGCTGCTGCGTTTAACGATTCTGTCCTTACACTGCGCTCCTCTGCTCCTCTGCGGTTAAATTTTCCTTCTCATTTTCGCTGCTTCGACCGTGTTCTTCATCAGCATGGCAACGGTCAGCAGGCCGACGCCGCCGGGAACGGGTGTAAAGGCTCCGGCCTTTTCCATCGCTTCTTTTGGATTTACATCGCCGACAAGCGTAAAGCCGCGTTTCTCGATAGCGGCAAGTCTTTTCGGCAGATCTTCTTCGGAAAATAATTCGCTGGCTAGATCTGTGTCAGAGACATTATTGATACCGACGTCCATGACAGCCGCACCATCGCGGATATGTTCGCCGCGAATGAAACCTGCACGGCCAATTGCCGCCACGAGGATGTCAGCTTGTCGCGTTATCGACGGCAGATCGGAAGTCCGCGAATGACAGATGGTGACGGTCGCATTTTCCTGCAAGAGAAGCATCGCCATCGGTTTGCCGACAATATTGCTTCGCCCAACGATAACGGCATGTTTACCGGCAATGTCAATTCCGGAACGTTTCAATATCTCTATCACGCCCGCCGGTGTACACGGCACAAGTGCTTTTTGCCCCTGCGAAAGGCGTCCGACATTCATCGGGTGAAAGCCGTCCACGTCCTTTTCTGGCAATATCGCTTCCAGCACTTCGCGTTCATCAATATGCTTAGGCAAAGGAAGCTGAACAAGTATGCCGTCTATTTCATCGCGTGAATTAAGGCCGCTGACCACGTCTAAAAGTTCCTGCTGCGATATGTCGTCAGCAAAATGTAGATGCTCCGAATACATACCAAGTTCTTCGGTCGTCTTTACTTTGCTGCCCACATAGACCGCCGATGCCGGATCTTCACCAACCCTGACAACGGCAAGGCCTGGCCTAAACCCGATCTTTGCCACTTCGGCCGCTACATCATCCTTGATCGCCTGTGCGATCTCTTTACCTGAGAGTATCCGTGCAGACATAAGTTTTACAGAAACTAAGATTTTACAGGAATATCCCGGTCATTGTCAGTTTGAGGAAGCATATAAAAAACATACGCAAAAAAGACTGGCCCACCACGTCTATACGGAGAAAGTCTAACTTGAACTGTCTTTTAATGAGCATCACAAAAGCATCAATAGCTTTCGGACTGGTATTTACGGCATTCGGCATGCTGAACACGGCGAACGCTGCATTGTTTGGCACGGCGGCCGATGTGTCGTTTTACAGACCGGACACGGGTGTGTGGTATTCACGATCTTTTAGCGAACCGGGAGCTTTTCGCGCAGTTCGCATCGGTTCCTCGGCTGATATTCCGGTTCCCGGTGATTATGACGGCGACGGATATGTTGACGAGGCCGTTTGGCAATCTGCTGACGGCATCTGGCTCATCAACCGCAGCTCGGATGGAAAGCGTTCATCAATAAATTCTTTGAAAACAAGTAAAGAGGCTGTTCCGGTTCCGGGCGATTACGATGGTGACGGAACGACAGACATCGCCGTGTGGGAACCCGCGACAGGTGAATGGAAGATACTGCTTTCATCCAAGTCGGGAAAAGGATCACGACCGCTTGTGCTGAATTTTGGCAGAAAAGGCGATGTTCCGGTTCAGGAAGATTATGACGGCGACGGAAAGACAGACATCGCCTATTTTCGTCCGTCTGAGAACAGATGGCATATTCGCGAAAGCGATTCGGGCAAAACGGTTACTGAGGTTTTCGGGTTTGCCGGACAAGACCTCTTAGTTCCGGGCGATTACACCGGTGACGGCAAGGCCGACATCGCTGTTTTTCGCAACGGCAACTGGCTACTGATAAACAGCAACACAAAAGAACAGGAACGGTTCGATTTTGGTTTTGTTGACAGCATTCCCGCTCCTGCTGATTACGACGGCGACGGCACTCTTGATTTTGCCGTTTATCGGCGCGGAATGTGGTATATACAGGCCTCAAAAGGGCCGGAATTTATAGGATTTGAATTTGGCGGTACAGACGATATCCCTGTCGGGTCGCTGCGTGCCAAACAAAGTTTCGTTGCTGTGTGATATTCCCCCAACTCCGCCTTGAGCGCTCAAGAGAAGTTCGTTTCCGGGACTTCTCTTTTTTTTGCGTTTTGGAATATGATTTGGATATGCGTAGTGTTTTGGCAATGATCGCTCTTTCGTTCGTTTTGTCGGGAAGCGTTTTTGCCGAAACCGCTGATGAACATTTCCGGCGGATCAGAGATCTGCAAATCGCTCACGACACGCCCTCTGCCATAAATGAGCTGAGGTCTTTCATCCAAAAATACCCCGAAGAATCTACGGCGAATGATCTGGATCATCTTCTGGCACGTATGCTGGAAGACACCGGCGGACAGGCAGAGGCGATGGCACTTTATGCCGAGGTTCATGCCCGGCGGTCACTGATCGGTGATCATGCTCTATGGCGGATGTCGCAGATAGCAAGAGGCTCGGGGAATTTTACGCTGGAACGGATCTATTTGTCCGAACTGGAGGCATTTTATCCTGAATCGATACTACTTTCCGCTGCTGACAGACGCTCGGTTCACAGCTATTTTGACAGCAGAGATCATCTTTCAGTGATAGCGGCGAAAGATCTTCCACAGGCGATGTCGCGGCTTTCAAAAGCCTCTTTTACAGATAAAAACAAACGCAGTGACAGGCTTATGCTCGGATATGCCGAGCTTTACAATGGAAACGCGTCGGCAGCCAGAGATATATTTGAGCAAACCATTGAAGAGACACGCGATAAGCAGCAGCCAGACGGCCTGACTCTTGAAGCTGTCAGGGGACTCGATGCACTGGACGCGGCAGCATCGCTTTCTGACCTGGAGCATAAAAGACGAGCCTGGGTGTATCAGTTCAACAGGGACTTTGGTTCGGCAAGGCTCCATTACCGGTCTATCGTAAATGACCATCCTTCATCAGATGCTGCACCGGAAGCAGTGTTTCAGCTTGGAAGAGGTCATTTTCAGGAGAACGCTTACAGCGAGGCCGTGCTTTGGTTTGAAAGACTGATAGAGCAATATCCCGAAAATGAACTTGTAAAACCCGGATTGCTCCAGCTTGCCGGAGCTTACTCAAGAAGCGGCAGATCTCGCGAAGGCGTCTCACGTTACCATACCTACGTTGACCGGTATCCTGATGATGAGCAGCTTGACCGTGCCTACATGAACCCGATAGATACGCTTCGCGACTACAATTCTGACAGCGAAGCCCTTCGGCGTTCCGCTTTGGCTCAGGATGTTTTTCGCGGAAAAACAGGCGAAGCGCAAGCCCTTTTCACCGAAGCCCGTATCTATCTTTCCCTTGAAAAATGGGATCAGGCTTTGGATTCATTGACACGGCTAAATTCCCTTTCTGACCTTGGCGGAGCACGTGTTCCGGGCGGCACAACGAGAAACGAAGTAATGTTTCTGACGGCTCTTTGCCAGGAGATGATGCAGCGTTTTCCGGAAGCAATAGAAACATATCTGTCGATACCGGACGGCCGTGATTCGTATTACGGAATGTATGCCACAAGACGTCTCCGCGGCATTGCATCAGGCGAACGCAGCGGATCGGCGGCAGCTGAGAAAAAGCTTTTACTTAACAAGGTAAAAGCAAGCAGCGACCCTGACTTGAGCAGACAAGCGATACAATCTCTCTTGCGGATAACTGATAGTGAAGAGGACCGCCAGCTTTTGCTTAACGAGCTTCAGAAGACCTATAAAGAAACCAAACAGTATTCCTATCTATCAGAAAGCACTCGGCCGCCTTTAATAGAACTTGCTCTGCCCAGGAATACGCAAAGGCGTCAGAACCCAAACCCGCATGCGGCAAAAGCACAGACCCTTTCCAGATCGGGGCTGGCTGATGAGGCTGCGGTTGAATATGAAGCTGCGGGTAATACTGACAAACGTTTTCTGGCTGAGATATATACGTTGGGCGACCGTGCGTATCGCGGCATAGAATATGCCGAACCGTTCTGGCAAAACCTGGCCGCCGATCACCAGATAGAACTGCTGCCGGCCGATGCCATACGACTGTTGTACCCGACGCCTTACCGAGAAGACCTGATCAATTATTCAACAGCCGCTAATGTCGATCCACGGTTTTTGCTGGCGATAATGCGGCAGGAATCCAGATTTAGGCCCGACGCCGTTTCATCCGCCGCCGCAAGCGGATTGATGCAGTTCATTATTCCAACCGCTGCCAGAATGGCACAACAGGTTGAATTGAACGACTTTACCGATCAGGATCTTTTCGATCCGGGAACATCCATTCTCTTCGGGGCAACATATACCGGACAAATGTTCCGGCAATTCATCAATCAGCCCGATGCGGTCGCCGCGGGCTACAACGGAGGCGAGGAAAATATGCAGCGTTGGATGAAGCGTTCGCGTTCTGATCAGCCAGAAAGGTTCGTCGCCGAAATACAATACGCCCAGACAAAGGACTACGTCCAAAAAGTAATGTCCGCCTACCGCGTTTACACGACGTTCTACAATGAACAACTGATCCTAAGGCCGGAACTCATTGGCGAAAATGAGGACGTGGCGAAGTAGAAATAGTTGTACTTAAACAAATCTCCTTTTCTATGATCCTGAAAAAAAACGCGGTAACATCCGTCCAACCTTGCAGGATATTTGAAGGCAGGATCATTGATCTGAGAGGTCAACTACTTCTCCTCTCCTCCCAATAATTCGGTTTACGGCTTTGATGTGCTATCGCGAGGATCATAACTTGCTGGTTATGTACCTCATAGATGATGCTGTGAGGAAATTTATTGCATAAACATCGGCGAATGTTATTGCCAACGATCGGATATGACGAAGGAAATGCAAGAATACGGTCTATAGCAAGAAAAATATTCACCGCGAAACTGGTTCCGAGGCCGTCTTCACAAGCATCGTAAAAATCAATGGCTTCATTGAATTCATCTTCGGCCTCAGGGTGAAGAAGGAAATTCATAATCCAAGTTTTTTACGTGCGTTTTCTAGAAAGACTTCGCCGGAAATCGGTGTGACCAGGCCGGACCTTATCTCCTCAGATCGACGCTCGGCAACTTTCAACCAGATCTCTGCGATCTCATCCTGCTTTGGCTGAACCGTTTCAAGCAACCTGTCAATAATAGCAAGCCTCATCTCAACCGGCAGCGAGATCGCTGTGTCAAGAATTTTTGCGGTTTCGGTGTCTATTGTTATTGTCGCCATGTCCTTAATACTAACACATGTTGCAATAGCCAATAAGGTTGTCAAGCCTGCGTTATTACAGTCGGTTTCTCACAATATTAATAAAATGGATGTTTGCCGGATTCGCTCACTGATATGAGAAAGCATAATAATATTTATCGAAGCCCCTTAGTCTTTTCCAAACCCAGCGAAATTTGCTTTCTATTTCTTTGCAGTGCTTTATTTTCTAGAGGGTTTGCGGGAGATTGGCGGAAAACAGAAGGTTTTGGTAAGTTGAAGGAAGTGATTTAGGTAAGTATATGCGTTATTTGCTCTTTATATTGTCTTGCGTTTTATTCATTTCATCTTGTGGACAGCCGACGGCGGAAAATACTGCGGGTGAGACTAAAAACCTAAAGCGTTACGACCTTCGCGGAAAGGTGGTTTCGGTTGACCGGGCTGCAAAAAAGGCGGAGATCGACCACGAGGAAATTCCCGGTTTTATGCCGAGAATGACAATGAGCTTTCCCGTAAAAGAAGATTGGGTCTGGGAGGATCTGAAACCCGGCGTTGAGATACAGGCGACCTTGGTGGTTGATAACGCCGCCGATGAACCTTATTGGCTGGAAAAGGTGGCGATAGTTGCCGCCGCTAATCCTGACGATCCGGCTCCGCCGCCTGTCGTCCCGGATGCGACCGGAAAGGATGTTCCCCCGATCAGCTTTACAAATCAGGACGGGAAAAAGATAAAGCTCACCGATTTCAAAGGCAAGGCTTTGGCGATCACGTTCATCTATCGCGAATGTCCGCTGCCGGACGCCTGTATAAAGATGTCGCGGCAATTCAGCGATGTTGCCTTAAAGCTCAATGACGACGAAGAGTTAAAAGATAAGGTCAGGCTTTTGAGCATTTCGTTCGACCCCGAACGCGACTCTCCGGCAAAGCTGCGCGAATACGGGATCGGCTATCTGGGCAATCCCGCAAAACCTGATTTCACCATCTGGCAGCTTGCCGTAGGCGGTGAAAAGGAAACGCGCGAGGTCGCCGATTTCTTTAATCTGAAATATTCTGTGAACGAACAGAACAAGGCAGAGATAAATCACAACCTCGTAACCGCCGTGATCAGCCCTGATGGAAAGGTCGATAAAATGATGCCCGGAAACCGCTGGGCGGCTGATGATCTGCTTTTGCAGTTAAAACTTGCTGTGTCGGAATGAGATCTTTATTTTCAACGGCGTTGTTAATTTTATGTTTTACGGCGGCAATTGCGGCCCAGGCCCAGACCGTTGCTCCTACCCCGATCCGTCTTGAGGCCCTTGAGAATGATGAGGAACTTAAAACCTTATATCTTGGCATCGCAAATAAGTACATAGCTCAACTCTCTTCGCAGTTGTGGACATTAACACATGCTTACGATTCAAAAGAGGAAGTAGATAAGGCTTTGGATTATTTCATCGAATTTATGAAAGCCGTGGAGTCTAATAACGCCGAGCAGATAAAGGAACTTGGCGGGGCAAAGGGGTTTAAGGATAAATTCGCCGACTTTCTCAATTCAAAAGACCAGGCCGTCAAGGGCTTCTCAGCTTTTATTCTCGGAGCATCGGGCGACAAGTCTTATGCTCCAAAGCTCGCCGAACTTGTTAACCATCGCGACCCTTCTTTTGAGGATAGGTTTGCCGGTGACCCGATGTTCTATCGCGGAAGGGCTGCAATAGCTCTGGGAATGTTGAATGCAGCTGAATATAAATCCGACATTTCCAAGTTATTGAAAAGCAAGAACGAATATGACCGAGCAGGAGCGATCTTTGCTCTGGCCGACATGGATGCAAAGGAATTTACGCGGGAAATAGTTGGTATCTTAAAGAACAGGGAGTTCGAATTCTCCGGAGACGACAGTCCGATATATTTTTTGATAGAAACAGGAGAAGCAAAGAATTATAAGAAAGACATTGCCGAAATAATGCTCTCCACTTCCGACTCAGAGATCGCCGAAACCGCTGCTTATGCCCTTGTGGCAATTGATGCAAAAGAACACGCGAAAGATATTGCAAAACTTCTTGGCAAGGAGTTCAGAAAAGGATCTGCAGCAAAAGCTCTTGCCCTAATGAATGCAACCGAATATGCGGATGAGATCGCACAACTGCTCAAAGATGAAAGCAGTTTGGTTCGGTCTGCAGCCGCACTATCGCTCGGCATCTTAAAATCCAAAAAACATATTCCCGATCTGGCAGATATTTTGTTAAAAGACAAAGAAGAATTTGTCCGCAACAACGCCGCGGTCGCCATCTTTTTTCTTGAAGCTGATAAGTACTTTAAAGAAGCTCTGAAAGAAGGTTCAGATGGATCCGGAGAAGGTTATTTGAGTGAGATCGATTTTCATCCGTTAGTTAAGGACAAAGTAAAGATCCTTGGCTCAGAGCTTGAAAGAAAAATAGAACTCGCTAAAGTGTCCTTGATAAAATAGATCTCGCAGAATTTTTCTTATCCGATAAATATCTCTTTTCCTGCAACCATCGTCATTAACCCATTGCTCAGACTTGGGACAATGCAATGAAATATGGTACTTTTGTCGCATTGTCTGCTCTGAGGAATAAGGAGAAATTGCTTGAGAAGAATTACTTTTCGAGATATTCTTGCAAATATGGACATAGAGTATGGAGATATTACAAACGCTGCCTTATCGCTTCCGATAGATGCACGTGCCATTCTTGCCGATAAACTGGTCAGCAGTTTGGACGAATCATCTGAAAAGACAGTAGATGAGATATGGGCAGTCGAAGCGTTGCGTCGTCTTGATGAGATCCGTTCAAGAAAGGTTGAGACCATCGACGGAGATGAGGTATTCGATCGGGTAAGGAAGGCTATTAGAAAGTGAGACAACGGTTTCACCCGGAAGCTCTGGAAGAATTTGAGCAAGCGGCTGTGTATTACGAACAGCAGGAACCCGGTTTGGGAGACCACTTTATTCAGGTTATAGAAACAGCTATTGAAAGTATTATCAATGCACCTGAAATGTGGCCGATATTAGAGACTCCTATTCGTCGCAGACTTACCCGCACATTTCCATATGCTGTGCTTTATGCCATAGATGCTGATCATCTACTCATCATCGCGATTATGCATTGCAGCCGGCAACCTGATTATTGGAGATCACGCACAAGCTAAACATACCAACCGGTCAAACTATAGAATAGATCTCATTTCCAGCTACAAGCGTTTTCAATACATCCTTTGCATTTGATGAAAAAACAAGAGCCGCTTCGACATCGGTCACGGGCTGTTGAGCGGGATCATCAAGCGAGATAACGGCCAGGTCGGCAAATTTGCCTGCTTCCAGAGTTCCTATTTTATCTTCCATTCCGAGAGATTCTGCTCCGCCAAGCGTTGCGGAGCGAAGAACGTCACGAGCGGTGATAAACCGTTTGCTGTCAGGCAGATTTCGGGCGGCAAAAGCAGCAAGTGAAGCTTCTGCTAAAATGTCGCAGACATTATTGCTGGCGACCGAATCGCTGCCGAGACCGACCGTAATGCCGGCATCAAGAAATTTCTCAAACGGCGCCCAACCGTGTCCGAACTTTGCGTTTGAACGCGGACAATGCGCGATCTTTGCTCCGTTTGCGGCAATGCGTTTTATGTCATCATCAGCGACGCGAACACAATGTGCCAGCAACGGACGTGCTGACAAAACGCCGAGACGGTCAAGGTATTCCACCGTCGAACACAAAGGGCTTTGCCATTCCACATCAAACTTTTCATAGACCTCGGTGAAAAATCCGGTCCCTTTTTCGAGAAGTTCGATCTCGTTTGATGATTCGGCAGCGTGGATCGTCAACGGCAATCGGTTGATAATGGCAAATTGAGCTATCAGCTCAAACAGTCGCGAACTGACCGTATAGGGCGAATGCGGCGACAGCCCGACACGGACGAGATCGGTCGCGTCAGCCAAAAGCTCTTCAAATTTTTCAGCAAGTTTAAGGAAATCATCATCCGCGGTTCTGTTGTCCGGAGAAAAGTCGGTTTCCTGAAAAAGGATCCCGCGAAGCCCCGCAGTTCTTAAAGCATTAAACCCAGCTCTGCCGTAGCGGCCGATGTCACCAAAGCAAGTCACTCCGGCCGCCGCACCTTCGTAAGCTCCGGCGAGAGCGGCCGCTTCTATCTGTTCGTCGCCCATCTCTGACCGCAGAGTACTGAGCTTCAAAAGCCACGAGCGAAAATCATGCTCGACACTGTCCAATGCACCTCGCATTCCGGTTATTTCCAGATGCGAATGGCAGTTCACAAAGCCGGGCAGAATAGCGGCATTTCCCAGATCTTCGGTCTCGATGCCGGGATAAGCTTTCTCAAGGTCTGCCGATCTGCCAACTGCAACAATTCTTTCTCCGTCAATGATTACCGCACCATTTTCAATAGGTTCTGAGGAAATGGGCAGAACGAATTTTCCTTTTAGAGATATCATCTTTTTTGAACGGTATCAGAATAGCGGGTTTTTGAAACTATGAGAAAGGCGAATGTTCGAGAAGCTATTTAGCAACGGTGCCATCCGCTCGATAACGTGTGAGGATCGACGAAACATAAGCCTTGGTTGAGGCGATGCCGATGCGTTCTATAAAATCTGCTTCGGACATTGTCGATGCATCGGTGTCCTTTGTCCATTCTTCGACACGGCTCGGACCTGCATTGTATGCCGCAAGCGTCATTGCAGTTTCTGCCAAGCGTCCGCGATAGCGTTCGCGAAGTTTTTCGTAATACCAGCAGCCGATCTGTATGTTTCGCGTCGGATCGCTGAGCAGGCCAACGACATCTTCGTTCGACTGGCGCTCAAATTCGCTAAGGCCGGTTTCCTTTGCCCATTCGCGGGCAACGAGCGGCGTTACCTGCATCAGCCCGACCTCGTCGGCGTCGCCGATGGCGCCGGAACGGAACCACGTCTCTTCGTAAATAAGGCTCCAGACCAACTTTTCATCAATGCTGTAAATACGCGCCTGCTGTGAGATGAGATCGTCAAAACGATGCTCCCACCAATCACGAAAGAAGTAGCTGCCGGAGGCACCGACAACTGCCGCTATCAGCAGACACGAAACGATATACCTGTACATTGTTGATCTTAGGGTCTAAACAAGCCGCATCGAACGGCACATTCGGTGAGATTTATTAGAACAATTCCGAAAAACTTTGGCAACCGAATACTTGTTCAGAACTCTCCTCCTTACAAAGGAGGAGTACGGCTTTAGCCGGGAGGTGGTTCTTTTGTCAGAACCATCTGCGTGAACAGCGACCGGTTTCTTGCTGAGGTCTGCATAAAGCATTAAACAAGAACACGTTACTTATCCTTCTTTGTCCGCCGGCGTTCCCTGCTCTCATCCGGTTTGATGTCGTAACCTTTGCCGGGTTCGGTCCAGCGGCCGGAACGAACCATCTCGGCAAAAAGATCGACGTCATAATCGGCCTCTCGAGCCATCTCTTGCCGAATGGCGATAAGGACCTCAAGAAATTTTGAACGGCGGTACATCTGTTTATTTCAGAACTGACCGCATCTTTTCCATCGCACCTTCGAGGATCGTGTCTTCGCGGGCGATGCAGATGCGGACATGGTCGTCCCACGTGTCGCTGTCGGCAAATGCGGAACCGGGTGTCATGCCTACGCCTGCGTCACGCATCAGCATTTCGTTAAAGGCGATGGCATCGTCAAAGCGTTCCGGGATGCGTGCCCAGATGTAGAATGCGGAGCCGGAATTGTAGATATCGAACCCAATCTCTTTCAGCCCTTCGCTAAAGGCGATGCGTTTGGCGTCAAATTTATCGCGGAGGCGTGTGTAATATTCACCGTCCGCCATCAGAACCTTTGACAACGCCGCCTGCAGAGGCGTGACCGGGCAAACGTAGATCACATTCGCAGCGTTATTTACAGGAGCGATGAGTTCGCCTTTGCCGTATGCATAGCCGAGCCGCCAGCCGGAGATGTTCCAAGATTTTGAGAACGAATTGACGGTGATCGTCCGTTCGAGCATATCGGGCAGCGACGCGATGGGCGTATGCGGATTTTCGCCCGTGACGTAATGCTCATAGACCTCGTCCGAGATAACGAGAAGATCGAGTTCCTTCGCAACGTCGGCAATGGCTTCTAGTTCAGTCTGTGAAAGCACCTTGCCGCTTGGGTTTGCGGGCGAGCAGACGATGATCGCGCGAAGCGGAAACTCCGCACGGTCTTTCAATTCCTTACAGCGGGCGAGCAGAGCGTCCTTTTCAAACTTAAGTTCGGCGTCCAGTTCGAACGCTTCGGTCTTGCCGCCAAATTCTTCCAGGATGCGGCGATGATAAGGATAATACGGTTCAAAGACCAACGCCGACCTTCCGCGAAGATACGCCTGCGTTATGCCGATCAAAGCTCCCGTGCCACCGTTCGTTATCATCAGTTCGAACGGACGTGCGTCAACATCCAGCGAAATGCCGTTGTATCTTGCGATCTTTTCAGCGACGGCCTTTCGCAAGTTCGCGTCGCCTTCGCTGCCGCCGTAATGGTTCTGGCTGGCCGCGATTATCGACGCCGCCTCAGCCGCCAACTGCGGATCGATCGGCAGCTCCGATTGCCCCTGAACCAAATTGCCGCTCGCCGGCACCAACCGCGTTATCGCCCGAATATCAGGCTTTACCTTCTGAACCTTTGTTTCCGTCATAAACGTAATAATAACAATCTTT
This sequence comes from Acidobacteriota bacterium, assembly GCA_019639215.1. Classification (GTDB taxonomy): domain Bacteria; phylum Acidobacteriota; class Blastocatellia; order Pyrinomonadales; family Pyrinomonadaceae; genus OLB17. The sequence goes on along the minus strand of JAHBSH010000009.1, from coordinate 27,226 downwards.
TGACGGAACTTGGAAATGCCGAACGCTTTGAACCTGAAAAATCGGGCGAGCCTTTAGATTTGAGACCATCCCGATTCCACGAGCAAAAGGCAGCTATTTATTTTTGCTTTTGGCCGAGTTTTTCGACCTTTTTTAGCCATTTTTCGCGCCAGGCGGGTTTTGACAGGCGGATCGGGCCGATGGTCGTAGCTTTAACGGGTTTTATGCCGCAAAAGTTGAGGGTCATTCGTTTCATCGCCCAATATGTCGGCCTTCTGTTCACAAGCCAATAGAACCACACGGGCTGGTCAAGCGTTGAGATAATGCGGGCCGAACGCCCCGTCAAAAGCGTATCCCACATAAGTGAGTTCTCTCTTTTTTTGAATGCAAAACCGGGCAGAAAGACGCGGTCGAGAAAGCCTTTTAGAATTGCCGGAAACGAACCCCACCAGACCGGATAGATCCACACCAGATGTTCAGCCCACAATATCATCTCGCGTGCCGCGAGCAGGTCAGGTTCAAGCTCTGTCCTTTTCCTGTAACCAAATTGAAGATTTGGGTTAAATTGCAGGTCGGCGATCACTATCTCTTTCAGCTCGGAGCCGGAAGCCAACGCACCTCGCTTATACGCTTCGGCAAGAGCATGGCAGTAACTTTCCCGGTCAGGATGGCCGTTGATGATAAGTATCTTTTTCATCTCAACCTTGTATCGATGTTCATTCTTTTATGCAGCATACGAACTATTTCAATAAGGTCTCTATTTTTAGCGAACCGATAAAAGATAAGATGTGATCCGGCCTGACGACAGAAGTAGCCTTCTCTAATGTGCTCGTAATTTCTACCTAGAAGAGGATTTCCTGCGAGGTATTCGACCTCGTCCAATAACAAATTGATATATCTGTCCGCTTGCTCGATCGACCAGGTTTCATACGTGTAAAGCCATATTTCTTCAAGGTCACTGTGAGCTTCTTTACGGATGATATATTTCATCTGCTGTTGTGTTTTTTGTGAAGCTTTTTCAGAAACTGATCTCTGTCAAAGTCCGTCACCTCGGCCGATCTCTCGCCCTTCTTCAGTGCCTTGATAAGCTCAGCCTTTTTTTCTTCTTCGTGTTCAAACAGACGCAGAGCGGCCCGGACGACCTCGCTTGCGGATGAGAACCTGCCCGAAGCCACCTGACGATCTATCATCTGGTCAAAATGATCGCCCAATAAGATCGAGGTGTTCTTTGCCATAATGGGACAAAGATACCAATTCCTGGTATATCTCGTCAAGGGGAAACAAGTCTTCAACTAGCACCTCTTTAGATGACCTTATGCCTCGGTATATTCCACGCCGGGTTTGAAGTCTTCGGGGTAATGGATGACCTCGATGACCTGTCCGGAGAGTCCTTTTGTGTAGAAAGACGATGTGCCGTCGCGGTGCGGTTTAATCGGACGTGATTCGTTCTCGGCCGCGGCTTCCAGCTGTTCGCGGGTTTCGACGCGGATGCCCAGATGCGGGGGATGTTTTGAATCGGGCGGCAAAAGAGCGATGCCAAACCCGCGCGAGTCGCGCACCATCGCCCAATCGGGATATTGGGTCTCAAGCGTAAAGCCCATGTTCAAATATGTGTCGATGGCCGCCTGCAGGTCATCGCATTTTACGCCAAGATGATCGACAGTTCCGCTAAATCTGATGTCTGACATGATACTTAACCTCTGTGTCTTTTATTTTATCAAATAACCGCCAGATGTCTGAACGAAAGCGTGCCCGGCAGACCTAACGGCACGTAAAAATGGCATTTGGCTCCCTGCGTTTATCGCCGGTGTTGTGTTAGATTGCAGAAATGAGGATCGTCTCTCTTTTGCCTTCGGCAACGGAAATAGTTTGTGCTCTGGGACTTGCGGATTCGCTCGTCGGCGTGACACATGAATGCGATTTCCCTGCCGGAATGAATGTAAAACCTGTCGTTACGGCCAGTCGCATCTCACACGAAACGATGTCGAGCCGGGAGATCGACCACGCTGTGCGCTCACAGCTTGACGGCCACGGGACGATCTATGATCTGGACACGGACCTGCTTGCCGAGCTAAAACCTGACCTGATAATCACACAGGAACTCTGCGATGTCTGTGCCGTAAATTACAAAACGGTCAACCAGGCCGTGCGGACATACACGGCAGATTCGCAGGTCATTTCGCTGGAGCCGAACACGATCGAAGATATCTTTGACACGATACTGACCATCGGCAAACTGACCAACACTGAAGAAAAAGCAGACGATGTCGTTGCAGAACTGGCGAACAGATCGGGCGATGTTTGGCATCATATGGAATTCATAGAGGAGAGGCCACGCGTGATGATGCTTGAGTGGCTAGAGCCGCCGTTCGCTCCGGGACATTGGGTGCCCGAACAGGTCGAGACCGCAGGCGGTCAATGTCTGCTCGGTTCAGCAGGAGAACGCTCGGTCACGACGACCTACGACGCTATTGCCGATGCCGACCCCGAAGTGCTTGTGCTGATACCTTGCGGATATTACGTCGCCGATACTTTGCGGCAGTTAGAACAAACGGCATTTCCGGCTCGGTGGCGTGAAATGACAGCCGTCCGAAATGATAATATCTGGGCGATGGATGCCACGAGTTATTTTTCGCGTCCGGGGCCGCGCGTCATAGACGGTATCGAAAAATTGGCAAAGGTGATCCACCCTGACCGTTGCGGAACGCCAACCGAAACCGATGCTGTCCGAGTTCGTAGCGGAAATTTAAGATTTGAAAGCTGACTTGCTTGTTTATAAATGAGAAATATTTCCTTACTTTTTATTGTCTTTCTTTCTGCAATTGCTGCAGGAGCTCAACCCCCCGAACGCCTAGCCACAGCAAAAGGGCTGAACTTTACCACCGCCGAGCTTTCGCCGCGGGGACAGGCAGCCTATGCCGCGATACCAAAGCAGATCGCTGAGATTCGTTCCGCATTGCTTTCAGAATATCTTGCAGACCTTTTATTTGAGGCCGAGGCGAAAGCAAGGAATATCTCGGTCGAAGCTCTTCGCACTGAAACGCTGAAGAAGGTCGCTGACCCGTCAGCGGCCGAGATACAGCAGATATATGATGCGAACCGCGCAGCTCTTGGCAATCGACCGCTCGATGAAGTAAGACAGACGATAATAGATTTTCTTCGCCGAGAACCAGAGCAAAAGGCGATGCAGGAACTTGTGACCGCACTGCAAAAAAAGCATCAGCTCACAAAGACAGGCGATGTCAACACTTCGAGCATCGCTGTGTCGAACGTATTGGCCCGCTTAGGAACAAGAACTATAACGAATGCCGATTTTGAAAAAGCCGTAAAAACCCGTTTGGACGATTCTTTAGCTCACGTCTATGACGATTTCCAATTATTTTTAGAAGACGAACTGCTGTCATCACTGATAAATGTCGAGGCAAAAGAACGGAACATGGACGCGAGCAGCCTTATCGCTGCTGAGATCACCAATAAGATGCGTGAATTTTCCGATGAAGAACGCATCGACCTTGAAGACAAACTGCGCCGAACTCTCTATAAAAAATATGATGTGCGGTTCGTTTACAAACGCCCGGCACCGGTAAAATTTGATATTTCAACAACAGGAAAGCCTGTTTTAGGAAATGAAAATGCGAAGGTAACGGTAGTTATGTTCAGCGACTTTCAGTGTCCTGCCTGTGCCCGGACACATCCTGTTCTGAAACGCGTTTTGAAGGAATACGGCGATAACGTAAAGCTCGTCGTGCGGGATTTTCCGCTTGAGAACATTCATGAAAACGCCCTCTCAGCGGCACGAGCAGCAAACGCGGCGGCAAAACAAGGCAAGTATTGGGAATTTATAGAATTGCTTTACAGCAATCAGGATGCGTTGGATGCAGCCTCGCTAAAACGTTATGCAGAGCAGCTTGGCCTCGACCTAAAACAATTCGAAACAGATGCTCTTCCGCAAACCCGCGATGCTGAAATTAGAAAAGATCAGGCTGACGGCATGTCATTCGGCGTCGGCGGGACACCGACCATTTTTGTCAACGGCGTAAAGGTGCATCGGCTTTCGGCTCCGGCTTTTCGCGACGCGATAGAGGCAGCTTTGCTACAATAGGTTCTCGTTATGCGTAATATTTTACTGATACTTTCTGCTTTCTTGGCGTTCGGGTGCGGAAACAGCCCGACACCGGCGAATAACGCCGCGGTAAAACCGGCTCCGACAGCGACAAAGGCCGCTCCATTCTCAAAACTTCCGGTATATACATATGAGACCGTAAACACTTTCCCTCACGACTCGACCGCGTTCACACAAGGCCTTATATTTTATGGCGGCATGTTGTATGAAAGCACCGGTAATTACGGCCGTTCGTCGCTCAGAAAAGTAGATCTGAAGACCGGAAAGGTCATCCTCAAACGCGACCTCGGCGAAGATTTCTTTGGCGAAGGCATTACTATATTCAAAGGAAAGATCTATCAGCTGACATGGCGTGAGGACGTTGTTTTCGTTTACGATCTGGCAACAATGGAGCCGGTCAAAGAGTTCAAATACAACGGCGAGGCTTGGGGACTTACGAACAACGACACGCATCTGATCCTGAGCGACGGAACACAGCTGCTGAGATTCATCGACCCCGAAACATTCAAGGTCGTCAAGACGGTTCCGGTTTCTTACGATGACAACAAACCGCTTTATCTGCTCAACGAACTGGAATGGGTAAATGGCGAGATATGGGCAAATATCTGGCATTCTGAACAAAAGCAGACCGGCCCGACACCGCAGGGAATGGTGCCCAACATCGGTCAGCCGAACCACATCGCCCGCATCAACCCTGAAACAGGAAAGGTCGTCGGGTGGATCGACCTTTCGGGAATTTCGCCGAACGATCAGCCAAGAAACAATGATGAGGCGGATCCGAAAGCAGAAAATACACTGAACGGCATTGCGTATGACGCAGAGAATGACCGCGTCTTTGTTACCGGAAAGCAGTGGCGAAATCTTTTTGAGATCAAGATAAAAGCAAAGGAATAAATGAGTGAGAATGACGAACGCTTTATGCGTCGTGCGATAGAGCTTGCGCGCGAAGGAATGAATGCGGACAACGGCGGCCCGTTTGGCTCCGTTGTCGTATTAGACGGCAAGATAATAGGCGAAGGCAATAACCGCGTGACATCAACCAATGACCCGACCGCTCATGCTGAGGTCGTAGCGATCAGGAATGCGTGTGCCGCAATAGGCAATTTTGATCTGACAGGAGCCGTTGTTTATGCGTCGTGCGAACCATGCCCGATGTGTCTGGCGGCTATTTATTGGTCACGGGCAGAGCGCATCTATATCGCAGGCGACCGCCATGATGCGGCAAGGGCCGGATTTGATGACGCCTATATATACGAAGAACTTTCGGTCAAGCCGGAAATGCGGCGTATTCCGATAGATCAGTTCTTGAAAGACGAATGCGTATCGGTATTTGACGAATGGATCGCGAAACAGGACAAGGTGGAATATTAGGCTGTGTCTAACTATTACTTTCTGATACTTGTCGCCGTCATCCTCGGCATCATACTGCCGCTGCAGGTGGCAATAAACTCAAAACTAGGTGATGCGGTCGCAAACCCGCTGCTGGCGGCGTTCGCCTCGTTCTTTGTCGGCACAGTGTCGCTGCTCGCCTATATTCTTATCACGGGTATTCCGCTTTCAAAGTTGGCCGGAGCAAAAGACGCTTCGCCCATCGCCTGGACAGGCGGCGTGCTTGGCGCGATATATGTTGCCGGATCGATCATACTGCTGCCAAAGCTGGGCGTGGCATTGACCATCAGCCTTATCCTGGCCGGACAAATGCTAATGAGCGTCGCGATGGATCATTTCGGGCTGTTTGGCCTTCCGGTAAAAGAGATAAGCCTGGCACGCGTCGCCGGTGTTCTGTTGATAGTTATTGGCGTTGTTTTAATACGAAAATATTAGGCTGCTTTGCTGCATTTTACAAAAGCACATACATGAAAAGGTTTTTGAACCCGGACTGTGTTGATCTTTTGCAACTATGAGTTGCGGGCAAGAAATGCGTTGATGATCTCCATCATCTTTGCATGTGTGACCTCGATGGAGCCGTTGGCGTCGATGACCTTGAACCGTTCAGGTTCTCTTTCGGCAATGCCAAGATATGCTTTCCTTACATCGGCATAAAATTCCGCAGTTTCATCGTCCATACGATTTTTAGCAACGCCTTGGCCATCGCGAGTGCTCATTCTCTCGATAGCTCTTTCGACCGTTACATCAAAGAAAAGCGTAAGATCAGGTTTCAATCCGCCGGTCGCGAGTTCGATGACAGAATTTACCGTTTCGGTTTCAAAGCCGCGGCCTGCTCCCTGATAGGCAAATGTGGCGTCGGCGTAGCGGTCGGAAATGACCGTTCGCCCTTCGGCAAGTGCGGGTTTTATCAGGAGTTCGACGTGCTGGGCGCGGTCGGCGGCAAAAAGGAGGAGTTCAGCTATCGGGGCAACGGTTTCTTCGGTCTCAAGAAATGCTTCGCGAAGGCGGCGGCCTAGCGGTGTTCCGCCGGGTTCTCTGGTAACTACAATGTCGGTACCGCGTCCGCGCAAATCACCCGTCAGCATCCGCAACTGGGTCGATTTGCCACTGCCATCTATACCTTCAAAGGTTATGAATTGTCCTCGCGAGCCTATACGACGGAATCCTGCCTGCGCTCCTGCGAAATTGACGATATAGAATGTTTGAAAACCAAATGATCTTTGCCGCTGACATCCAGGAGCAATGAGAACTTATCGAAGCTTTTTATTCTTCCGGTAAGTGTTGCACCATGAAGCAGATGTATCTCAACGATTATGCGCTCACGGCGTGCCGAATTTAAGAATGCATCCTGAATGTTCTGAGCGGCAGGTTTTTCCATTTCGTCCTTCTTTCTTCGCAGTTAAAAGTAGGTAAATATCAACGAGTATATCAGTTTTTTATCAAGTCACAATTATTATTACAAATAAAATGACCTGAAATGATACATTTTACATATTTTTTCTCAATAATCGAATCAAGAACCAATATTCCACATCACTGAAAACTATTGTATTTACAAACACCTATTGATCGATAATTTCAAAAAACCCTCATTTTGCGTCAGAAAGCCCGGATAGGAGCTGATCCCAAACCTCTGCGCTGTCGCCAAAACCGTCCAGCCAGACAGCCTTTTCTTCTTTACGAAACCATGTAAATTGGCGTTTTGCATAGTTTCTGACGTCCTGTTTTGAACGCTCTATAGCATTTTCCAGCGTCCTTTCCCCACGCAGAAACTCGCATACGCGGCGATAAGCATGGGCGCCGAGAGCGTTGCTGTATTCTTTTACGCCCGACGCAAGAAGTTGTTCAACTTCTTTCACAAGGCCGGAGATAAAGTGGTTCTCTGTTCGTAGGTTTATCCTTTCGTAAAGCAGATCACGAGGCGGGCTCAAAACATAAAGTCTTATCCGTCCGGCAAACTCAGGCGGATCTTCCCTATCTTCCAACACCTCAGAGATACGACGGCCGGTTTGGAACAGATGCTCAAGCGCCCGCATTACGCGGACATGATCATTTTGCTCGAACATTTTGCCTGCATCAGCATCAAGCCGCATCAGCATTTTATGCAAATATGCATTTCCCTTTTTTTGACGGATAGCACGGAACCTCTCGCGCAAAGCGGTGTCGGTCTTCGGACTTTTGAAAAGCGGCTGCCGCAGAGTTCTGAGATAAAAGCCGGTTCCGCCAACAAGAATAGGTACATTGCCGCGTGATTCTATCTCTCTGATCTTTTCCGACGCATCGCGTGCCCAATCAGCTGCCGTATAGTCGATATTCGGATCGACATAGTTTATCAGATGGTGCGGAACGCCCTGCTTCTCTTCCTCGCTCGGCTTTGCTGTCGCGATCTGGATGCCTCGATAGATCTGGACGGAATCGCAATTTATCACTTCGCCGCCGATATGCTTGGCAAGCCGAACGCCGAGCGCGGTCTTGCCCGAGGCAGTTGGCCCCATAATTGCATAGATCGGTCGTTTTTTTTCCGTATCAGCCATTGCGGTGTTTCCCAGAGCAGCGGCCGTAGCCGCATCTCGGCCTTTTGCTATATCAGGCAATGAGAATATTATCTATCATAACTAACGCCACTGAGTTTAGACGACCAAGAACAGGAGAATAAATGATAAAGATACTCGCTATGCCGGTGATCCTAATGTTAAGCATGGCCATTTCAGGACAATCCCCAAAAAATTACATCCGTTATGTCGATCCTTTGATCGGCACACAGAAAATGGGGCATACATATCCCGGTGCGACGGTTCCTTTCGGTGCGGTCCAGCTTTCGCCGGATACTGATCAGCAGCCGCATAACGTCAACGGCGTTTATAACAAAGAAACGTACAAATACTGTGCGGGCTATCAATACGACGACACGTCCATCGTCGGTTTTTCGCATACGCATTTCAGCGGCACGGGACACAGTGACCTGGGCGATTTTCTGATAATGCCGACCACCGGTAAATTACAGCTTGAACCGGGAACGAAAGAAGATCCTTCGACCGGATTTCGCTCAAGATTTTCGCACGACAACGAAACAGCAGCAGCCGGATATTACAAAGTGCTGCTTGAAGATCACAATATCCTTGCAGAACTTACGGCAACGAGCCGTGTCGGGGTTCATCGCTATACATTTCCGGCTTCAGATCAGGCTCATATAATCCTCGACCTGATGCACGGCATCTACAATTATGAAGGCAAGAATGTATGGACATTCGTCCGTGTAGAAGGCGACCGCCGCGTTGTCGGATATCGTCAGACCAACGGCTGGGCAAGGACACGAACGGTTTATTTTGCGATGGAATTTTCCAAGCCGTTCAAAAACTACAGCATAAAGAATTTTGCCAAGATGGAGTATCGCGGCTTTTGGAGAAAATTCAATGAAGAGGACAATTTTCCCGAAGGTGCAGGCAAACAGTTACGGGCATATTTTGATTTCGACACAAAAGAAGGTGAGCAGATAGAAGTAAAATTTGCACTTTCGCCGGTTTCGACGAACGGAGCCCTGATGAATATGGCCGCCGAGACGAATGGCAAAAATTTCGACACCGTAAAAAAAGAGGCTCAGGCAGTTTGGAACAAAGAACTTGGACGTATAGATGCCGAGATGCTGAGCGATGACGACAAGACGAATTTTTACACCGCTCTTTATCACACATTCCTTTCGCCGACAGAATATATGGACGTTGACGGACAATATAAAGGCATCGACCAGAATGTCCACAAGGCAACCGGCTTTACGAATTACACGACCTTCTCACTGTGGGACACATACCGCGCTCTGCATCCTTTCTTTAATATCGTCCAACCGAAACGCAATAACGATATGGTGCGTTCGATGATGGCACATTACGACCAGAGCGTGCATAAGATGCTTCCCGTTTGGTCGCACTACGCAAATGAGAACTGGTGCATGATCGGGTATCACAGCGTGTCGGTGATCTCTGACGCGATCATCAAGAACGACATCGACAAAGAAGAAGCGAATCGGGCTTTGGATGCGATGGTACAGACTGCACGGACAAAATATTACGACGGCCTGGGATATTATATGGACCTCGGTTATGTGCCGGACGACAAGAACTCTTCTTCGGTCTCAAAAACGCTGGAATATGCCTATGACGATTGGGCAATCGCACAGGCGGCCCAAAAGCTTGGCAAAAAAGACATCTACGACGAATTCATCAAGCGTTCTGAGAATTGGCGAAATCATTGGGATGCATCTATCGGGTTTATGCGGCCAAAGATGAGCGACGGAACTTTTCGCAAAGAATTTGACCCGCTATCGACCCACGGACAAGGCTTTATCGAAGGAAACGCATGGAACTATGGCCTGTATGTTCCGCACGATCCCGCGGCGATGATAGAAATGAAAGGCGGCAAGGATAAATTCTCGGCTCATCTGGACGAGCTTTTTACAATGCATCTGCCGGACGAATTTTTTGCCGAGACCGAAGACGTTACCCGTGAAGGCATAATCGGCGGATACGTTCACGGCAATGAACCTTCGCATCACGTTGCATATCTATACAACTGGACGAACGATCCGTGGAAAACGCAGGAACGCGTTCGGATGATTATGAAGAACCAATACAAACCAACGCCGGACGGCCTCGGCGGCAATGACGACTGCGGCCAGATGTCCGCGTGGTACCTTTTCTCGGCACTTGGATTTTATCCGGTCGCTCCGGGCAACGATCAATACTCGCTCGGCAGCCCGCTGGTAAAAAAGGCGGTTGTAAACCTTGAAAACGGAAAGAAATTCACCGTCGAAGCAGTAAACCAAAGTGACAAGAACGTCTATGTCAGTTCGGTCACGCTAAACGGTAAACCGCTGAACCGCCGCTACCTGACCCATGCGGATATAATGAACGGCGGACACGTTGTGTTTCAGATGAGCCAGGAACCGAAGAAATAGCGACTGTTCACATACACGGGTAATCGGGTTATTTCATAAGGATCTTGATAGTTAGGTATGGCAAAAAATAAGAGAATAAATGTTCAGGGAACTGATATTGTCCTATACACGAGTAATCGTGATGACTATATCTCTCTGACTGACATAGCACGTCACAAAGATTCCGCACATACTGACGATCTCGTCAAAAACTGGATGAGAAACCGAAATACCATTGAGTTGCTGGGTTTTTGGGAAATGATAAATAACCCGAACTTTAACCCCGTCGAATTCGACGGGTTTAGAAAGCAAGCAGGATTGAACAGCTTTGTAATGACGCCAAAACGATGGATAGAAACGACCAATGCCATAGGAATCATTTCAAAAGCCGGAAGATACGGCGGAACATTTGCACATAAGGATATTGCACTGGAATTTGCATCGTGGATATCTATAGAATTTAAGCTTTATATAATCAAAGAATTCCAACGCCTGAAGAACGAAGAGAATGACAGACTGAAGCTTGAATGGGATCTTCAACGTACTATCTCAAAGATCAATTACCGCATTCACACAGACGCTATAAAGGAAAACCTGATACCGAAAGAAATTACCAGACAACAGGCAAATGTTGTTTATGCGAGCGAAGCAGATCTGCTGAATGTTGCTCTGTTCGGAGTTACAGCCAAAGAGTGGAGAGACCGCACGCCAGACCAGAAAGGAAATATACGAGATCACGCGACTTTAGAGCAATTGGTTGTATTGAGTAATCTGGAAAGCATCAATGCTTTGCTTATTCAGCAAGGATCATCACAAAGCGAACGCTTGATCCAACTCAATAAGGTCGCCATAACCCAGATGAGATCATTGATCGAAAACAACACGCTCAAGAAACTGAAGTAAAGCGTGAAAACTTCGGTAAATGACACTGGAAAGGCTGTAACACTAATGGATCAGAGATTGGCTATTGGCAATAGCCAACCTGAGGTGTTCTGTTTCCGATGTCCTCAGACCGGTCACCGTAATCACCTAACATCATATGACGTCGCTGTTGTCCTCGTCCTCTAAAGATTCTGGAGAAATGGTGTATAGGACCACCATCATCTTCGCGAATAATGTCTTGAAGTTTTCGAGGTCTGTAAGGTCTGTTTTCTTTGATTCTGACGCGAGCGAACGAAGGCTTTGAAGCACGTCTTCCGGTACAGAGGCCGGCGCCGCCTTAAGCTTTTCATCCAACTCGATCAATAATGAACTGACCTTTTTCGCATCCAGTTTTTGGGGATCAGGCCCGTCCTCGTCTACAGTTAGCACAAAGCACCCCATCAAACTCCCATAGGTGCGTCCTATTGAAAATTGCCAAAGAGCGTCTCCTTTAAGCTTAGATTCGATCCTGCTGCTTGCCAGTTCAAGAATTGGTCTGGTTTGACCATCCATTTTGCTAACAGCTCCAAGCACGACCTCGATCTCGTCCTTTAGCTCGGGGAACTCATCTGTATCCTCGCCCGGATATTCTTCGTCATCCAGAAAGGCTCTACGAACTTCATCCGAGGCATCGATAAGCGAATGGGAAAGATAAATAAACGTCCCTAGCCCCATTATCGCCATCTTCTTTTCATTCGAGGCTGTTGAGCTGAACACAAAGTCATATTCGATCACTCCCTGCACCTTTACCGGCTGTCCGCTAAGAAGAGTTGGAGAAAATGTTGCGTTCAATGCGGCCGCTTCAGCGGCTGCTCGCATTGATGGGAGTTCGACTCCGTCCAGGGTTTTGGCTGATATAACCTTTCCGCTTTCATCAACAACTATCTGAACCTTTATAGTTCCTTGAACACGTGCTGCTCTGGCATCTTCGGGATATGTTGGCTTTGGTAAAGAGATAGCTTTTCCGTTAAGAACACCGCCGATGATCGGCTTACGTTCCGGAGCCTCTTGCCCAAACGCAAATAGCGATGTGGCAAGCATCAATAAAATTGTTACAACTGCTGTTCCTGTTTTCTGCATATATAAAACACCCCGATCTAATATAAACGCATGATAGGTCGTAACGTTCAGAACACTATCCGAGCCAGTGTGACAACAATGATAACGGCTAGCAATATCAACGACCCGATGATCTGCTGTTTAGTAAATCTCATTTTGCGTCGAAAAGCTCTGCCGGATTTAGCTTGAATTGGAGCATATTTGCCGTTGGGCGGCCGCCGTCGCCGCCTTTACGCTGCATTGATATGCGGCCAATTTTCAGATTTCCAGCACGTGTCATCTCCACATCACCTTCGGCAAAATAGGCGATGGTTTCGTCGATGCTTTTTATTACCCAACGTTCGCCTTTGCCGGAACGCTGCGCGACCATAAAGAGATCAGCAGAACCGCGTCCGCTGCCCTTTATAAGCGATGTAACGATCTTCTTTTTATTTGTTTCAAAGAACGTGACCATGCGCTCACGCATTTCATGCTCAAATTCATTCAGGAACATCCGCCTTTTGTCTCGCGACGTTTTGAACGGCGGTGTTTCGCCGACGTAATACTTCATTGCCTCGGCAATATCATCGGGCATATTCCACATCTTTGCGTAATCGGTTAGCCAGCGTTTGTCTATCTGATTGAACCCGCGTTCGCTGCTGACGAGTTTTATCGAGATGCCGTACCGTTTTTCGCCTGATTCCGTCGTTATCAGCAGAACAACATCGCTCTTATCTCCATGCGGTTTCTCCGTTTTTATAGAACGAACGCTTTCAGCGTCGTAGCCGATGGCTCTGAGCCATTCGCGGGCATGTTGATCGGTCTGAAAGTTTTCAAATTTTGCGGCGATCTCAGATTCGTTCCTAAATCCCGCACGTGCCGTTTGCGAACCCAGGTCTCTGGCAGTCCGAGCCGTCTGTGCCGACGCAATATTGCCTCCCACTGCCAGCAGAATAAGGCAGGCAACGGACAATAAAATACTACGTCGCGTGAAATTTCTCATTTTTCTATTGAACAACGTTTCCGGTATTGTTGATGAACTCCGCAATGCCATTCAAGAGCATCTGTACTGCGACGGTTATCAGCAGCATTCCCATTAGGCGTTCGACCGCTACCAGCCCTTTTTCGCCAAGGAATCGTGCGAAATATCCTGAAAAATATATGATCACCGCAGATGCCAGCCAGGCAAGAAAAACGGCCAAAAGCCATTCAGGCCACCGTGCCGGTTCGCGGCTCATCAGCAGCAATGCCGTGGACATTGCCGACGGCCCGACGACGTAAGGAATAGCTAGCGGCACAATGAAAGGTTCGCCATCGACGTCTTCCTGAAGCGAACTGTCACGACGCGGAAAGATCATCTTCAGAGCGATTATCATCAGGATTATGCCGCCCGCCGTGGTCAACGCCGTTTCAGATAAATGCAGCAGCCTCAACAGATATTGTCCTAAAAACAGAAATATGATCAAAACGGCAAAGGCGATCAAAAGCTCACGCACGACGACGAACTTCTGCCGTTTTTCGTCAACCTTTTTCAACGTCGTCATGAACAACGGAATGTTACCAAGCGGATCCATGACCAGAAAAAGCAGCAATGCGGCCGATAGAGTGTCCATATCGTTGATGATATTACACCATTTTTACGGCTCCGGCATTTCTAAATAAAATTCCGCGATCTACGTGCAAGCTACCCGCCCGCAAACCGTTCTAGAACCGGAAGAGATATTTTTCATTTTAAATTCAAAATTCCGAACAAAAGGAAGTGGTATATGAAATACATGGTTTTAGGTTCCGTTTTTGCGTCCATTGCGGTACTTGTCAGCTGCACCGTTTCAGGCTACAGCGACCCGACAGTCCCCCAACCGGAAATAGGAACCGTTCAACAAAGCGGAAAACACCTGAGGGCTTTCGGCTCAGAAAAAGAACTGAAAGACTTTTTTGACAAAATAGAGAAGAAAAGAGACGAACGGCGGAGCAAGATGTCGGCGAATTCTGTTCCTACATCAGCCTCGCCTTCTGAATCGGCAGCGGCCAAAAGTGCAGACGACGCGGAATCCGTCACCAATACACAACATGCCGGAGTTGACGAAGGAGGGATCGTCAAAGTTCACGGTAACAATCTGGTCATTCTTCGCCGCGGAAAACTTTTTACCGTCGCGATAGGCGACAATGACCTGAGGCCGATCTCATCGCATAATGCGTTCGGCCCGGACATTGATCCGAACGGCACGTGGTATGACGAGATGCTTATATCCGGCGATACGATAGCCGTCATCGGTTACAGCTATGCACGCGGCGGAACCGAGGTCGGGCTGTTCACTATTGACCAGGCCGGAGAACTTGCCTATGGCTCGACCTATCATCTGCGGTCAAATGATTACTACTCTTCGCGAAACTACGCCAGCCGCCTGATAGGCAATAAGCTGATTTTTTATTCGCCGATGTATCTGAATTATTATGGCGGCGACCTGAAAGAAACGCTGCCGGCAGTGCGCAAATGGCGCAAAGGAGCGACGAACGATGATTTTGAACGCATCACACCTGCTTCCAGGATCTATCTCGGCTCAAACGACGTGGACAATATGCCGCAGACGGCTCTTCACACCGTAACGGTCTGCGACCTCGGACGCGGAAATATGGAATGCGAAGCAACGGCGCTGATCGGCCCGGCGGGCAATGTGTTTTATGTTTCGCCATCATCAGTATATGTCTGGACGAGCGACTATTACTCACAAGAAACCGGTTCAACGCTTTACAAGATGCCGCTGGACGGTTCGGCCCCGTCGGCTCTCAAGACAAAAGGCAGCCCGGTAGATCAATTCTCTTTTCTTGAAAGCAATGACGGATATTTGAACGTGCTTGTCAGGTCGAACGGCTCAGGCAATTGGATGTGGAACGCTGAAACGACAAGCGGCGAGGCAGCTCTGATGCGTGTTGGCGTGAACAGTTTCTCTGACGGAACTGACGCAGTTGCCGATGAGAACTATCGGGCGTTGCCTAAGCCGAAAGGTTACTCGTTCCAGAATCGTTTCGTCGGCGGATATCTGCTTTATGGAACCGGTGCGGGCTGGCAACGCAACGAACGTTCGGCAGCTTCTGAATTGTTTGCTGTGAAATGGAACGGTGACGGCGATGTCGAACGCCTGCAGCTGCCGCACGGTGTTGACCGGATAGAGGCTCTGGGTACGGATGCCGTCGTGGTCGGTTCGGGCGGAAACGACCTGTATTTTTCGGCCGTCAGCCTAAGGAACAGGCCCGAGCTTCGCGGTAGATATGTCTATGAGAACGGTTCGCAGGGCGAACTTCGCAGCCACGGTTTCTTCTATAAGCCTGATGGTAATAATTCAGGCATTCTGGGGCTGCCTGTTCGCGGCGGCAGCGAACCTAGATATGCACATCTGCGGCGCGATTCGGCATCGATACTGTTCTTGCGAAACACGTCACTGAATTTCTCTGAGATCGGTGAACTGGATTCGCAAACGACCGGAGTCATCAATGACGGATGCCAGGCATCATGTGTGGATTGGTACGGAAATGCAAGGCCACTTTTCATCAAGGGCAGAACATTTGCTCTGCTAGGTTATGAAATAGTCGAAGGAACGCTTAAGAACGGAACGCTGACCGAAACACGCCGGATAAGCTATGCTCCGGACAGGCGCGTAAGCAATGCTGAATAGTTATGCATTCACCGTTCATTGATTAGCTATGCGAACTTCCGTATCATTTGCAGAATGCGGAAGTTCGTTTTAGTTTTATGATCTCCCATTATAGACACGGCTTTCCAGCGTACCAATAATATAAGCAAATTTTGGCGAGCGACAGGCTCTGGGTTGATACAGCAAACAAAATAAGGACGACAGTAGCCGCTCAATGATACAATCGTCATTAATGAAACCTGGGGAAGATATCATCATCAAAGGAATAAAAGACCTTGTCGAGGGGAAGGAAACCATCGACTCACTATTGGTCTCAATAGGAGCTCCGCGTTTGCGGCAAGCGGGATTCAGCCTACCCGAGGGAGAATTCACTTCACCAGAACACCGGCTATACAAAAAACTTCGCGAAACTGATCCCGCAGGAGCCCATTCAAAATATAACGCACTAATAAGACGGCTTGTGAGTTTTGAACGAAGTGTAGAATGCGAGACCGAACGAACCGCGAAAAAATAGAGGAGTTCATGAACTCGCTTGGTAGCAAGGCTCGTCGCCCTGTACGAGTTTATTTTACAGGCGGGACGACCGCTGTATTATTTGGTTGGCGCGATACAACGATCGACATAGATCTTCGTTTTGAGCCTGACCTTGATGAATTGTACCGTGAACTTCCCCTGCTAAAAGAGAAGATCGGGATCAATATTGAACTTGCCAGTCCTTCGGACTTCATACCTGTTCTTCCGGGTTGGGAGGATCGCTCCAAATATATTGACCGCAAAGGCAAGATCGATTTTTATCATTATGATCCTTATAGCCAGGCTCTTTCAAAAATAGAACGCGGCCACGCTCAGGACATTAAAGATGTTGAATCTATGTTCAAAAGCGGGCTTGTCGAAAAGGAGAAACTGGCTGAACTTTTCAAACAGATAGAGCCAATGCTCTATCGCTATCCGGCCATCGACCCAGCCTCATTCGCCCGGGCTGTCAGCAAGATTATAATAGGATGACTCCGATCTTAGACGGCTGCCTCAGTAAGCTTTCACAACATCGGCCCCGGTGTAGTAATGCCGGATGATGTCGTCGTATTTCACGCCCATTTTCGCAAGGCCAAAGGCTCCGTATTGACACATTCCGACGCCGTGTCCCCAGCCGCGTCCGGTAAATGTATAGCTCGTCACGCGGTCGCCAGAGTAGCGTTTATTGATGACGAAAAGCTGTTCGCGAAGCCGCAATGCTGAGCGGATCTTGCCGCCTTTTAGGGTCTTCACACCGTTTGAGCCGATGATCTCGATCTCTGTCGCCCGCCGCGAATATCCCTTTTGCTTGATGTTCACGTCATAGAGCGTTCCGATGCCGCGAACGTAACGCGAGAGACGCGATTGAACCGCTGAAGCCGTAAGCGTCTGCGTCCAATTAGTGAACGGCGACATATTCTCGGCAACGGTCGGTTGAGTGGTCGGTTCTATTTCCAGATACGAGATGGCTCCGGCAGAATCAGTAAAATACCTGACATTTTCTCCGCCAATAAGAGCGGCCTCTTTTACCTGATACATATCACCGCCGAACTGCCTGAAAAGGAACACGTCAGGGCGAACATCTGTCGGTTTATCTGTCCTGCCAACCCGTAAGACGAGTTTTCCGTCGGCAGAAGGGCGTGCCGTTCCGGTCTGCGGCTGCGGCATCCATTTCTGCTTTTCGTATATTTGCCGAATTAGCCGGATCATCATTCCGCGTGAGAAAGGCCTGTTCGGTTGGAGCGTCAGATCGGGCCGCAGTGTGAAATAACCGTCACGCATCAGCATCGCGATCTGAGCACGGCGGTTAAGCGGTATCTGATCTGCGTCGTCAAATGAAAGATGATAATTGATGTCAGAATCAGAAAGCAGTGCATCAGGAACGTCAGGCTGATGGAGAAAACTGCTCAATATCGCCGCAAGTTCTACCGGTTTTGCGCTGTCGGAAGAAACGGCGGGCAAGGGCTTATTGAATCTTATAGCAAGTTGGCTGATCCAGCTTGAGATCTCCGCCGAGGTCGGTACGTCCTCAAACCAGTCGTCTGACATCTGCTCGGCCGATAGCAGATAACCATTCGCCGCAAGCATCGACATCAGCCTGACGTTGGCCAAATTGCCCTCATCGCGTAACCGTGCGGGACGGCGTGAGGTCTTTATCATAAATGGCTCAAAATGCGCTCGTCCCTCAAGCGAACATTCTACGCCGCGAAGATAAGGCTCGGCATGATCAAAAATGTTCTCAGAATTTTCCGTACGTCCACCGCAGGTTGACGTGAAATATGCCATGATCGGTTTACCATCGTGCATGGCTACCATTCCGGCGGTTTCTTTCACCGCACGTGTGCCTATTGCGGTCTCAATAGAAACGCCTTTATAGACCTGTGACCAAACATCAGGCTTTACGTCAAAGCCCTGTGCGCCAAAACCGTCGCGATTGGCAACGGCGTATGTACGCGCAGCCACGGCCTGAGCTTTTTGAGCCTCGAGGCTTGGAAGCGAAAGTTCGGCAGGCACGACGCCTAGCAAATAATCCTCAAGCGGCACGACATTTACGACCGTGAGCGACCCGCGTGAATTTACAAAGACCTCTATCTTTCCGCGATAGGCCTTTCCGTTCAAGCGAACGGGTGTTGCTCGTTCGTTAAATGAACCAAATGAGACTGTTTTCAGCGATGTGTATTTCGATTCAGTGCTGGGGCCGTTAACGATAAGCTCTCGCAAACCCGGAGTGACCACATCGGAACCGCTCACAGGTTCTGCCGATGCTGTGGTCCGGATAAGGCTTCTAACCTGAGATTTTCCGGCTGTGCGGATCTGCTGTGACAAGGCAACGGCGTCGGGATCATGCACGGTCTTTTGTTCGATGGTGACGGAAACATCAGAAAAACCGCGTTCGGCAAGTGCCGCCTTGAATTGATCTGCTTCTTCTTTTGACTCTTTTGGGGCACCGATCCAAACCTTCCACAAATTGGCAGAACCATCAAGGCTGACTATCGCCGATTCGCCGGTTTCCTCGCGAACCTGTTCCGCAATTGCAGCCGCACTGTCAGCCGTGTCTATTCCGCGTATCTCAAATATGTAGTGATCTATCACCGGAGGGCGATAAGCTCTGGCGGTGACCGATACACGGTTCGCCGCGAGAAACTTTGCAGGATCATCATGCGAATGAGCCACAAGCTGTGTATCGCTTGTTGTGATATTTACCGTCGATGCATTCGTGATCAGCCCAACGCGAACAACAGGTTCTTCGCCAAGAAAGTAACCGTTTGCCTTTATATCCAACGCGGCGGCGAAAAAGATCAGAATCACCACTAACCCGAAATACAACTTCATAATTCAATAATATTGCCGTTCATTGAGCCTGTAAATAACTCTATAAGATGTGCGACGCTTAATTTGCAGTTGCCGCCTGTTTCTCCAAGGCATTAAAGATGAACGGGAACGTCGCCCACGATTGTCCGCGGTGCTGCGGCCTGAAGGCGAACAGGACGACGCTGCCTTTGCCGTGTGTCGCTTCGGCGATGGCTGTCTTGCCATTGATATATTTTTCACCGAGCATCCAGCCGGACATCAGGGCGTTCGACCTGGCATACCAAGCAATGGTCCGTACATTCATCGCATCCTGAGCAACCTCAAAAGCAGAGCTGTTGGTAAAATACGCCGGTGTTTCCGGGAAAGTGTTTCGGGCAAGCGGCTGGCGTGTATCCACCATCAGCTTAACGATAGAACCCGGATTATAAAAATCATTTCTTCGAACGTCCGAAAGAGCATTCTTTATCGGCAGGCCAAGCGTTTTTATGACAAATCCGCATGAGGCATCAAAACAGACAAGGCGGCCACCGTCCTCAACAAATTTTTTCAGGTTGGAAACACCTTGTTCGCCAATGCCGCCCGCAAATTCATCAGGATAACGTTCCGCCGAAAGGCCGCGGACCAAACCGCTTTCGCCTATCGATGGAAGCACAATGACATCGTAATCCAGCCTACCCGAACGCACATCGCGATCTGTGACCGACGTGTATTTTATCTGGTGCGTATCAAAAACATATCGCGTCCAGCCTTCATCCATAGAACCGGCCGAACCTTTATATAATCCGACACGGCCTGGGCTCTTCAGCGGATTGCGAACCTTGGCAAACGGCCCTGCGGGAGAAAGATTCATTACTGCCCTTGCCTGATCAACGTTTTTAAGCGGCTTTAATGTATCGCGAAATTTCTCCAGGTCACGCGTGTCCCAGACGACGTCCGACTGAATTCCCATCTGAAGCGGGAGCGTCCAACCGGCAACGTCATACGGACGATCCGGCTCGCCATTTGCGTTGATGCGGTCAGGATAGACCTGCTGTTCGAAGAGGCTGAGGATATTGTTCCGCTGCGGCTGATCGACAAATATCAGGAAACTGCCAAGCGGCATTTCGTGATAGTTATCAATATCTTTCTCGTGTTTGAACCACAGTTCATGGGTCATTTCATAGACCTCGATGCCATGCCACATCAAAATGTCCAGAAAACGTGCAATTGTTTCGGTATTGGGTTGTCCGGCTGTCAGAACATACGCCTGCGGCTCGTTCGGGTCACGCTCAAGCCCGGCTTTGTTGAGGTTATAAAAATTACGCAGATAACGTGTGCGGTATTTTGCCGCCAGACCAAGTGTCGAACGGCTGGCGATCATCTCAATATTGGCAATGTCAGCAGGACGCCACGTTCCTCCTTCCCAAGGATCCGGCAGATTTATTGCCCGCTCAAGCGGAGACGGAAGACCGCGTGCCGGACCGGTCGCCTTTAATCTTTCGTTGGGAACTTCCATCGGCGTCATCAGATTGGCACTGGCGGCCTCAGACAAGATGCCGATGGAATTGTGGTAATAAGGCGCGGTGCGAAATCCGCCATGCCACCACATATCAAAGGTCGTATTCGTAGCTACGCCTTTTACACCTGCAGCCTGCAGGTCCGCAGCCATTTTATAGCCTACGAGACCGACGTCCCGTACTATTGATGGCGGGATACGCGGATACGGCGGATCGAAAAACGGCGGGATGATGAACCGCGAACCGTTCGATCCCATCTGATGAACGTCATAGACGATCTGCGGAAACCATTCCTGCCAATATAGCTTAGTTATTGCTCTGGATTCTGCCAGATTGAGCATGAACCAGTCGCGGTTGTTGTCGTGCCCGGCGTAGTGATGATAAAGCTCCGGCGGAGCTGTTCCTTCGCTTTTTGTCCCGAGCGTTTTGCGGTACCAATCGGCAACGATGTCGATGCCGTCAGGGTTTGATGACGGAATAAGAAGCAGGATCGTGTTGTTCAGTATCTCAAGCGTGTCATCGTCATTTGCGGTAGCAAGCTCATAAGCAAGGTTCATCGACATTTGCGACGCAACGATCTCCGTTGAATGTATCGAACATGAGATTGAGACGATGGACTTTCCGGTCTTTATCAATTCATCTGCATTTTCTCCGGCAGCGATCTTTCTTGGATCGCCGAGCTTTTGCGAGATCGAGCGGTACTTGTCCAGTTGGCGGATGTTTTCTTCTGACGAGATAAAGGCAACGATCATCGGCTTGCCGAGCGTGGTTTTGCCAAATTCCTCCACCTTTACACGGCCGCTGGCGGCATCGAGCTTTCCGAAATAATCATGTATTTGCGTCCAGTCAGCTATCGTCCGATCATCGGTCGGATGAAATCCGAGCACCGACTTTGGTGTCGGAACCTGTGCGACGGCTGAAATTGCCATGAACATCGCAATGAGAAGAACGACACAATATCTGCGTGTCATACCGTACCAAAGCGTTTGCGGATGTTGTCTCATGCCGGTTAATTCCTTATCATTCGTAAATTGACGCGCGGAAAGATAATGTCTCATATGTCTCGGAAACCACCTTCAAAGGCTGTGCTGGAAAATAAAAAACTGGTGTTTGCTGTTCCTGAGTCTAACAAATCACGGCTCGCGGGGAAACTCCGCTATTGGTGGTGCTGGACGCTGGCAGGAACTCTGCTTCTGATCGTCGGCATTCCATCGCTGATTTTTCTCGGCATCATCAATCGGAAAATGTGGCTTTATCCCGTGGCTCGCTGGGGAGCCGCACAGTGGTTGAAAGCCTGTGGAGCGACGATAAACGTAACGGGCAAGGAACACCTTGACCCCAACGAGCAATACGTTTTTATATCAAATCACCGCTCGTATCTTGATACGGCAACGCTCTTTTTCTATACCGGACACAAGATAGGTCTGGTCGCCAAAAAGGAGCTTTTGAAGGTTCCGGTTCTTGGACAAGGGATGCATTACGTGAATATCTTTGCTATCGACCGTTCAAATCCTGACCGGGCAAAGCGTTCAATGGAAAAGGCTCGAAAGGTGATGGAAAGCGGCAGCTCATTTGGCGTATTTGCCGAGGGCACAAGGGCGATGCCGGGCGAGCTTTTGCCTTTCAAGAAAGGAGCCTTTCACCTTGCCCTGCAAACGGGGGCACGCATAGTCCCGGTGGCGATAAGGAACACAGACATGATGATGGGCAAGCGAACCGGTGTAGCATATCCGGGAACAATAGAGATGTCCCTGCTGCCGCCTGTAAACATAGAAGGAAAGGAGATCGCGGACCTGATCACCGAAGTTCGCGGTATGGTCGCCGAGGAACTAGGAAAATAAAAAGCGGCGGTTCATGTGCCGCCGCTGTGGTAAATATCTTGTTATTGCGCAATCTTAATTAAGAATGTTCACGGTTTTTGAGGAGCAGCCGGTTTGTCATCCAGAACCTCTACATCATCGCCAATGATAACGGTAGAACGTCCGACCCTGTAATCCGTGTAGGTCACTTTCATTCTCATCTTTACTGAATAACCATTTTCAAAGACCAGCTCATCATCGGCATAAGCGTAAGCCGGGAACCAATATTTTCCGTCAATATTCTCGCGCCAAGTTTCTACTATCGGGTATTTATTCTTTTTGTCTTCGGGCAAAGCCTTTCCTTTTGATTTGACGATCATCAGGTCGCGGTCATCAACCCAGATACGACCTGAAAACACTCGTAGTTTGCTCTTTTTAGGATCTGGGATAACCTTTGGCTGTACCTCAAAAACATGAAGCATCAGTTCATCGACTTTCTCTTTTCCAAGATAGGTAAAGTTGTACTGATCTATGGCCTGGGGCTCAAGAGCAAATGGATTTACCCCACCGAGGTCTTCGATATCCTCCGGTGTAATGTTTATTTCCCTGATGGTCGGGACCGGAAAATAGGTGATGCGTTCGAATCGTTCACCGGCACCGGTAAAGGTCATAAAAGAATCGCGGCGGTAAACACCTGTGACCTGTCCGCCCATGCCTATGGTCTGGATGGTCGCACTACGATTAAAAACGTAGCTGGTCAGTGCATCACGGAATTCCTTTTCGTGTGAGGTAAACGCGGCTACGATCTTGTCAGTTTCTGCCTTGGACAGATTCTGCGGCGTGATGCCGGCAGATTGCTGTCCATACCCCGCAACGGCAAACATTATGAGTACCGCTGCTGCCAAACCTACCCTTTCAACATAAATACGCATCATTTTGTACATATCTTTCATAAGATGCCTATAATTTTCCCAAAAGATGCACGGCCAATACAAGGAATCTCTAAAAATACATGTTTTTCCGCTCTAATGTCCGAACGGACGATCACGATACCATGGTTCGCGAAAACGAAGCAGATTTGCCATTGTCCGCATAGGATTTAGAAGCATTCTCATCGTGACCTTCATTAAGAACGACTTTGTTTCGACATGACGGATAATATAGCGGTCTATGGCCTCTTCGGAAATAAGCCATGCCGTACCTACGGTCGGCGTGATGACCAGATCGACGTAACCCATTCTTCCATACATACCGACGTTGCCGATAGAAGATTGACTGATCGGGCCGAGTTCAAATTGTGTGCTCCACGCCGCTGACCAGACAAAAGCCTTTGCTCTGTCACGCCAATACTGACGTGATTCTGCAAACATCTGTTTACGCGAGCGGTCGTGATTCTGAACATAGATAAATCCCGTCAGGCCGCCCTGCATCGGGTGAGCAATATAATTTGTAAAGAACCGGTTGCCGTCGTCCCATCCGCTTGTTCCTTTTATCGAACGCCAATAATCGCTGAAAAACGGGCCTTTGAGCGCACGGCGTGTTTTTTCCTGAAAGATAAGAGCATATCCGTGCTGGACGCTGAGGAACATCAATGATTGGCGAATGGCAGGTCGCCAATGAAACTTTTCACTCGGCATCGAGGTTTCGTCACCGTCGTCGTCCTCATCATCATTGTCCGCAAAATTCCCACCGTATTGAGGCCTGAGCGGCATGGTATCGTCAAACGAAAATCCTTCGATGATCTGTTTTTTGGAAAGAGAAAATCCCCGCCCAAATCTTGCCGACATGCTGGTTGGTTCTGTTGTTTCGAATACTGAGCGCTTTTGTTCAGACGTAACAATACTGATCGGCGCCAGATCCTTGATCTTTGCGGGAATAAGAGGTTTGTCCTCTGCGGATACGATGCCTCTACGCAGATCAAAGCCATAATACGTAGGAACGCATATAAAAGGCTCATCAGGATCATCTGACACCGGCAATGACGGCAATTCATCAACAGGTTTTCCGCGAGGAAGATCGTCGGGTTCCATCTCATCGGAACGCACCTGATGGCCAATGCCCAGCTCAGGCTTTACACTCTGAGCATATCCCGTAGAACCTGAAACATTCAGAAGAACAAAAAGGAGAAATGTGACCCCGAAAAAATAAAAGGGCCGTAAATATGACAGAGAAACACTCATCACTCAAACCTTCCGGCAATATCGTCTATTCAATAAATTTCCAAAGAGATAAGCCTATTAGATTCTATGATTACTTCAGGGTTTGTCCAAATAATGAAAGTGTCGGAAAATCATTTTTCTAACCTTGTTATTACAGGTAGCTAAGTCGCCATGGGCCATCAGCTTGTGAAATCTTTATTCTACTTACCAATAGATGGTGGAGATGAGGGGGATCGAACCCCTGACCTCGGCATTGCGAACGCCGCGCTCTGCCAGCTGAGCTACATCCCCGCAACAGAGAAGAGAATAGATCGGTTAGAAGAGGGTTTCAGCTTTCGGCGAAACCGTAGGCCTTTAACCGGCAGAGGCTGTCCGCTTATACAAACTCAAGACTTTAAGTTATTGAATGCCTGCGGGCAGCAGAGAGCCTTTGGGGTCGGCGGCGTAAGCAAAGCCGTTCTCTATTTTGCCGATCATCGCGTGGAACAAGATCTCTTCGCCTGAAACGACCACGATCGAATCGCCGGGGCTGACCTGTTTGTCATCGACCACAAATTTGATAGTGGTCGCGTTGCCGTTCTGGTTTTCCAGCACGTCAAATTCAAAAGTAGCAGCATCAAAACTAAGCGTCTGTGAAAATGAAACTTCCATAGGGTTATTATAGCTTATCCCATGTTACTTATCACTTATGCCCGGGCAAGTTCCAGCTCGAAATCCAAGCTGATCGCGTCATGATCGGAAAGCGGTGTGCCGTTTTCGTCTTTTAGGTTGCCGATGGTTTTGGCGGCATTTTGGCCTGCGGGTTTGATGCCTTTGCCGGTAAACCAGTCCAGACGGCCCGAAACGCTGCCGCCGACGCGGTTTGCCGCCCAAAAGATGAACGGAAAACACCACTCGGGAACCCAATCGCGAAGATTTGTGTTCTTTTCGATGCTTTCTACGTGGTAATGGAGAGTGCCTGTTCCGAGGTTGTTCATTGAGCGAAACTCATAACCGCGCTTTTCGAGCATGTCGAAGAGCGGACGTTCGAAATAGCGTTCAGGATGCGGAAGATGATTTTTCGCCACGTTCTTTGGCCCCATGAAAACTCGACGCCAATAACCCATTATCGCCCGCGTGGAACTTTGCGAATTGAACGTGGTCGTGTTCCAGTCGCCGCCGATAAGCGTAGGCATTTCGGGCAGCGTCGCCAGATGGTCGAGGATGATCTGCATCTGCAATTTACGATGTGCCCGCGAACAATGAGCGTCCAGATGAACGGTAACGGCACGAAACGTTCCGGCAGGATGTTCGATGTCGGCGACCAAAGCACGCAGCCAGCCGAGGCGTTTTTCCTTGCCCCACATCTTGTCCTTGCCGTTTGGCAAAGGCACGGCGTGAACATTCCGCATCGGCCATTTTGAGAACATCGCCAGGCCGTGTATCGATGCTGTGTTTTCGCCTTCGACCTCAGATTCGACACCGCTGCCTTTTTGCAGGGCAATGTAAACCGGTGCAAAAGCGTAGTTTAGCCCAAGCTCGCGGGCGATCTCCTGCGCGACAGAACGGTTGCCGCTCCGAGCCATGCCGTGGTCAAGCTCCGTAAGCAGCAGAACGTCCTTGTCCCGCAAACCTTCATGCTCTTTTAACGCCTTTACGATGCCGTCAAAAATATTTCCGCGCTCGATGTTCCACGCCAACGCCGAGACCGACTGAGGCTTGCGGGTCGCGGATAGCAGAATGTCTGCTTGCGGATCTTGGCTCGAGGATAGCGGATTTTTCTCCTCTACTCCTTCACTTCCTTTCTCCCTTACTTCATCCTCGCGTCTCCCGTCTTCTGTCTCTTGTCTCTTGTCTGCTGTCTCCCGTTCTTCCGCGACCACAGCATTCAATATCCGCTCGGCCTCATCGCGTATTTCAGCGTGTACCGCCGAAGCTTCCAGCTCTGCCGTTGACGCAAACGTCAAAAGCCGCTCAAAATACGGCGCCAGCCCGTGTTCAAGAAACTCCGGCCGCTCAATACCTTTTGAAACTCTCGGCTCCATAAAAAGATTCAGGATAGCGATTTGAACACGAAAAGAAAAGCGGTTGTAATGAGCAATTAGTTCTTGAACGGACGCTAAGATTCCCAGAGATGCAGTTCAAATTACCTTCAGCTAACTATTGACATATAGGGTTATACTTATGCAAAGCCCTTAGAGATCCAAAATAAGGAAGTTACCATGTCCAATATACTATGTAGGTCGCTGCTCACATTGTTCTCAATCTTTTTTATCATATGTCTGTTTGTGTCTGATGTCTCGGCTTGCTCCTGCATAGCGAGGCCAACGCTTATTGATTCGATCAAAAGCTCTGAAAATGTTTTCGTAGCTGAACTTAATGCTGTAAACAAAATCCGCGAAAAAAGTAAGACTGATAAATATGATATCGAATACA
>JAHBSH010000089.1 GCA_019639215.1 Acidobacteriota bacterium | reverse complement strand
TCGGAACGAGAGTTTTGATGACAAAAGCGTTGATGAGGCTGTTAAGGCTTGGGTAGAGAGGCGAAAAGACGTTGCCGGTAAAGAAGAAAAAATGCCGGATATATATGTTGAGCGCGAGTACGGCGGCTATGACTTCTTTCCGAACTGTGCTGCCAACGCTTTTGAGACGGCAACCGAGACGCTTTCCGCTCGTGTCGGATCTTACGGTGCAGAAGATGCGAATGTGAAGAATTGGCTTGCGGCACAGGATGTTGTTTTTACCAACTGCGCAAGCGGAAAGCAGTCGCCCGAACCAACGGTTCCCGGTATGCCCGAATGGCTGCAAAAGGATCGCGCATATCAGATCGCAGCCGCCGCTTTCTATTCGCTCGATTTTGAAAAGGCCAAAAGCATCTTTAGAGAGATCGCTTTGGACTATAACTCACCATGGCAGGAAACGGCCGATTACCTTGTGGGCCGTACTCTCATCCGTCAGGCTAGCATGACCGAAGATCCTGACAGGACGAAACGATATTATGAGGAGGCGGAAGAACACTTCAGGAATTTCTCTTCATCAAGCGGTAAATTTGCGGACTCGGTCGAGGGTCTGCTCGGAATGATCAAGTACCGTCTCCGGCCCGAGGAGCGCATTCAGGAACTGGCGAATACTCTAAGAAATCAGGGGTCGCGAAACTTGAGACAAGAGCTTATCGATTTCACCTGGCTTCTCAGCGGACTCGAACAACGAGTGCTGAGCGACCGGGAACGCCAGCGTCTTGAGGGGATCGTTGCAACAATAAAGCCTGCACAGGCAGGTGTTGAACAAAAACTGACACCTGAGCAAGAGAACGCTCTTCATCGGCTAAAAGAAACGAACACGTGGCGTGATCCTCTTAAGTATATTGACACGATAACCGTCACCGCTTCATCCGTGAAGAAGAATGAGAATGATATCGGTTTCATACTCAACTCTGAAGACTACTCCAGTTCGTGGCGAATATATGTTCCCTTTGATGCTACGGACACTGACGCAATAGCCGAAGCAGAAAGGGTTGTGGGAACCACACTGTCAGACCGTCTGAAAGAAGCCGTTCGCAGAGGAAGACAGAATGCGTATGTGTCCTATTTTTCTGATAAAAGGTTTTCCTCAGGACTAGATACTCTTTTGCATAGTGATGAGAGTTTGTCTATGAGCATGCTCCCGGACTTCCTCAAAAACAACGATCTGACCGATTGGCTCTTTGCCTATCAGATCCAGGGTGATGAGGCTTATCGCTATTCGCTTGAAAGATACAAGCAAACGTCGTCACCGCTATGGCTGATGACGGCCCTTTCCAAGGCAAACAGGTCATCAGCAGAACTGGAACTTCTCTTAAAGGACGTTGAGCGTGCTGACCGTCGCTCCGCCTCATTTCCGACC
This sequence comes from Acidobacteriota bacterium, assembly GCA_019639215.1. Classification (GTDB taxonomy): domain Bacteria; phylum Acidobacteriota; class Blastocatellia; order Pyrinomonadales; family Pyrinomonadaceae; genus OLB17. Next base: position 10,646 of record JAHBSH010000089.1, on the reverse strand, counting down.
ATCGGCTATCACTCTGCACGGCTTCTTATCGAGCAGGGCAAAGATGCCGAGGCAAAAAAGCTGATCGAGGATATATTTGCCTATTCGGTTGATATCCCTGTTTCTTCCGCTAACCAGCTCGACACACTTCGACAGGGGCTTTCAGAAACACTAGATGATTTCCTTCGTTTTTCTCTCCGCCGTCCTTTCACATTTGATTTCGGCGGCAGTTTCGGCTCAGTCGATGAGATCATCGAGGAAATGAAGCGAAACTACGACCCTGAATACAATAAGGAAGGCCGCGAAGCCTATGAACGTGAGATAGAAGAACAGTACCGTAATGAAAAGGAATGGCGTGACCGTGTGATGTTCGATCACAGAACGGTCAATACCATCAATCAGTTCTTTTCGCTTTCGCTTCTGGTCGAAGCATCGAACTCTGACCGCTTGCCGCCTTATCTTCGCGAAAGATTTGTCGTTGCAGCGTGGACACGCGCCGCTCTTCTGGACGATCAGGCGATGGCAACACGTCTCGCTCCTGAGCTTATAAAATATCATCCTGACCTTGCCGAATCTCTTCGTTTCATACAAATGGCCAACGGAGCCGCAGCCCGTCAGAACGCAACGCTCTATATGCTGGTAAAGAATCCGAAACTTACCCCTTTCATAGAAGGAGATCTCGGCAAGATAAATAACGATCCCGATCCGTGGGACACAGATAATTGGTGGTGTGAACCGAGCGACGATATCTATGACCAGGATATTGAAGATATGGTAAAACGGTCTGACGTAAAACTGCCGGCTTTTATAACCACGGCTCACAAAGCTGCGGTAGATAAAGAAAGGGATAGATTGAAAGGCTTTGGCGACGCGACCACATATCTCGGCAACCGTGTTCTGGAATGGGCACGCCGATCTCCAAACGATGCCAGAATTCCCGAAAGCCTCTACATAATGCATACGGCGAACGGTTGGTCAAAATGGAGCTGCGGCGGGAATTTTGAACTTCAGAAGGAAATAGAAGAGCTGTTGAAAAGACGTTATCCCAACAGCCCCTGGACGAGAAAACTTATAAGCGAGGAAGCTGAGCAATAAGGCCTATTGCTCGGCTTTCTTGGCTTCTTCCTCTTTCTTGAATTTTTCAAGCTGAACCATGATCTTCCTGCATTCGGTTGCAAGCTTTTCCGGATCGTTCTTGTTTTCCTCAACGCTTTTGCGGATCGCTTCGCGGATCATGTTCTCCCAATACTGGCGAAACGCCTTGGCGACATAGCCCTCGTCATCGTTTTTGCTTTTGGTCTGACCGACAAGCTCATCGACGACCGCGTCACACTCCGGTATGCCGATCTTTTCCTCGCCGACAGCAACATCAACAGCCTTGTCGCTGATGGTATCGGACTTTCCAGAATTAGAACCTGATCTGTTGGATGATGTCTCGCTGTCACCACCGCCGGAAAAAGGATTAAGGCCGCCACAGCCCAAAACGGCTGCTGTCAGCAAACCCAAAACCACTAAGAACGAGATCTTGTTTTTCATAATAAGCACCTATTTTATGAGCAAGGCCTGTTAATCGCAAGGCCGCCGTTCCACAACGAAAGACGGAAAAAAGTCAGGCGTTTTGCAGGTTGGCATATTTTTCCATCATCTTCTTTTGCCCGAAACCGGGAAAGCTGATGGTCAATTTTACATTGTTGCCGCTTCCTTCTCTTCTGAGTACCAGGCCGCGTCCATATTTTTCGTGGCGGACATGAGAACCCGGAACAAACGCTCCACCGGCCGATACAGGCGGCTTGTCATCCTCTCTTTTTTCGCGGGATGCCAAAGCTTTCAGCTTACCATATCCTGTCAATCTGTCCAGATGTTCACCGGTGTCATCTCCGGTTTCAGCGTTATGAGAAACGGCCACATCTTTTTTCGCCGATTCCCTTTTCTTGAAAAATTCAGCTATCGCCTCAGTGCTGTTATACGTCTTGCCTGTGTAAAGGTTCCGCGGCTTTTCCTTTTTTGTCTCGCCCCGAAGAGCGGCGGCCGCATATACATTTGAACGCGTTCCCGGACTTCGTGCAAATGAAAGCCATGACGGCCCATAAGAAAGATCTTCGATCAGTTCAAGCGGAAGCTCGTTTAGAAACTGTGACGGTTCCGATGCCATTTCTTCGCCATAAACACGGCGACGCATAGAATGAGTTATGTAAAGCACCTTCTCAGCACGTGTTATCGCAACATATGCAAGCCGTCTTTCCTCCTCAAGTTCCTTTGCGTCATTGATGCTGCGTGAATGTGGGAAGATACCGTCTTCCATCCCAACAAGAAAAACGACCGGAAACTCAAGTCCCTTTGCCGAATGAATGGTCATCAGCGTAACGTCGGCATTGCGGTCAAATTTATCGGTGTCCGACGTTAGAGCAGCATGGTCGATGAAATCCCGAAGATTCGCCTCCTCCATTACATCATAATCTGCGGCGGCGTTCACCAGTTCCTCAAGGTTCTCCAGTCTTGCCTCAGCGTCATCAGTATTGTCCGACCTCAGCATCATCGAATAACCGCTATCATCTATCGCAGCGATTACAACGTCAGATACCTTTTTCGATGAATCGGCGGCTTCGGTGGTCTTTTGCTGAAGCCCTTCGACAACGCGCTTGAATGAACGAAGTGCATCCTTTGCTCTGTTAGTAAGGCTTGTCTGTCCGTAATATGCCGGATCGGTTATCGTTCCGATGGTTTCCCACAATGACGCACCCAAAGTCTTTGCCTGGGCGGCAAGTTCGTCTAACGACGTTTTACCAATACCGCGTGCTGGCGTATTTACCACACGCAACAAAGCGATGTCATCAAAGGGATTAAGAGCAAGTTTCAGATACGCGATGATATCCTTTATTTCCTGCCGTTCGTAAAACGAGAATCCGCCGACAATGTTGTATCCGATGCGTGACCTGCGGAGTGTTTCTTCAAACACACGCGACTGTGCATTTGTGCGGTAAAGCACTGCCACTTTTTCATTCGGATACCGTCGCAAATGCTCTTCGATCTTTCCGGCAACAAATCGCCCTTCGCCGTCTGCGTCGCCCGATTGATAATAAAAAACACGTTCGCCGCCAGTGTTTGATGTCCACAGCTTTTTCTTTTTCTGATTTACGTTGTTAGATATGATCGAATCCGCCACATCAAGGATCGTCTGGGTCGAACGATAATTCTGTTCCAGCAAGATCACCTTCGCCGTCGGGTAATGAGACTCAAATTCGAGAATGTTGCGTATATCCGCCTGGCGAAAACCGTAAATGCTCTGTGCATCATCACCGACAACGCATATATTTTCCTGCTTTTCGGTGAGATACCGGATCAGCGAAAGCTGAAGTGGATTGGTATCTTGATACTCGTCAACAAGAATGTGTGTATAGCGGTCGTTATATTTTTCTCGTATCTCGGGCGACTTGCCCAAAAGCCTGACCGTCTTTATCAAAAGATCGTCAAAATCCAGAGCGTTCGCCGTCCGCAGACGTTGTTCGTACATCCTGAAGACCTTTGCGGTTGCCGCCCGCTTTTCGTCGGTATGTTCTATTCGTGAAGAGAAAAGGTCAACGTCTTCCCCCTTGTTCTTTGCATTGCTGATTGCCGATCTGACAGCTCGGGGATTTACCTGCTTCTCATCAAAACCGAGATCTTTAATGCAAGCTTTTATGACCTTCTGCGTATCATCGGTGTCATAGATCGTAAAATTTGTTTTGTATCCTTCACCCAAAGCTTCGATGTCACGCCGAAGTATGCGGACACAAAAGCTGTGAAATGTCGTTATCAGCGGAAAAGAATTTATTGCCTGCCCTTTCAGCAGGTCCACAACACGGTCACGCATCTCGCCCGCAGCCTTGTTAGTAAACGTCACCGCAAGAATGTTGTGCGGCAAAATGCCTTTTTCAGCTATAAGATAGGCGATACGTACCGTTATCACGCGAGTTTTGCCAGAACCCGCTCCTGCTAGAACAAGAAGCGGCCCTTCGGTCGTTTCTACGGCCTCACGCTGCTGCGGATTCAATGATGAAAGGATGTCTGTCATTATACTTTGCCGATACTATTTAACGAGTGCCTGTATATCCTTGAACTTTTCGTGACGCGAATCTCTCATAAGCTCGAAGAGCGCCATTTCGACCGACGAAGGAATGACACCGCTGGAAAACATTTTCTTCAGGCCTGCCTTTTTGTCAGATTCAAAACGCGAGGCGACGCCATCTGTAAGCAGGTGAACCTCATAGCCAGCCGCTAAAAGATCATGTGCCGTCTGATTCACGCAAACGTGTGCCTCTACACCGCATAACAGAACCTGGCGGATATTCTTTTCTTTCAATGTGCCGGTGAAGTCTTCTGACAAATACGAACTGAACGTAGTTTTCTCAATAACACTCTGCGGCGTGTCAAAACTCAGCGTCAATTCTTCAGCTGTCCGGCCCAATCCTTTCGGATACTGCTCCGTCACAATTATCGGCAGACCGAGGATCTCAAATCCATTGATCGCCACAGCAATGCGTGACGCGATCTGAGAAAATTCCGGTATCGCGCTTCTGAATGCCTCTTGGACATCGACCACGACAAGAACGGCTTCGGATGCCGTAAGAAGCCTTGATGTTCCCATTTTACTATTCTCCGACAGTGTTATTTTCGCCTACGCTCGGCGATAAGGGGTTTTCAGATGACCTGTCCTCTTTTAGCCGTTTTTGACGTTTTTCACGCTCCGCCATTTCCTTTTTATAGGTCTTTGCAAAAAAATAGACCGTCACACCGCATATCAGCAGTATCAGGATCATCATCGAAGCGATGAAGTATATCTCAGCAGTGGCGGAACCGGGCATACCTTCAGTTTAGACGGCACGATGTGTGTATTCAAGTTTGAAAATCTAAAGCAATGAAAAGCTGGCTAGCTTGGAGCCTGTCCGGCGGGAAAAGCCTGACCTGCCTGATCCGCAAGAAGCAAATGCTTGTATACTTCTGGGACGGAGCGGACCTTTTTGTCAGAATCGGTTACAAGATGGACGGTTTCGCCTTCGGCCAACAGCGTATTGTCCGCCGGACGCACAACTTCATAGACGAAACGAATGGAACGGCTGCGCACCTCGGCGACATTGGTCTTGACGACCACAATATCTTCGTAAAATGCGGGTGATTTATATCGGACGTAACTTTCGGCAACGACCATCAATGCCCCTTCGTTCTTTTCCATGTCCTTGTAGGAAAAGCCCTTTGCACGGCACAGATCGCTTCTACCGGCTTCGAACCAAACAAGATAGTTCGAGTGGTGAACTATCCCCATCTGATCGGTCTCGGCATACCTAACCCGTATTTCGGTTTCGTGCCAGACGTCCATAATAGATTGGCTGGGAGACAGGGATTCGAACCCCGATAGGCAGATCCAGAGACTGCAGTCCTACCATTAGACGATCTCCCAGCGTTATTATCAATTTAAAAGCCTATGCCGATCTTTGTCAACCCAACCGCTGGATCAGTATAGGCCTTTTGTTCCTGGTCAGTATATCGAAGGGCTTGATTCGCCGGAATAATAGGAGCAAAATAAGAGGTTTATGTCGTCACCGAAAGAGATAATCAACAACCGCCAGGCGTTTCATGAATATCACATACTTGATAAATATGAAGCGGGAGCCGTTTTGCTCGGCACTGAGGTGAAAAGCATCATGGCCGGACGCATTCAGCTAAAGGATTCGTATGTCACGGTGCGTGAGGGCGAGGTCTGGCTGACGAACGCCCATATCTCGCCATATTCACATGGCAACAAGCAGAATCATGAACCGCTCCGGACACGAAAATTGCTCCTTCACAAAAAGGAGATCGAAAAGCTCGAACGCGAAACTACCCAAAAAGGAATGACACTCGTCGTGACAGCGATCTACTGGAAAAATGGGCGGATCAAGTTCGAGATCGGCGTAGCAAAGGGCAAGAAATTGTACGATAAACGCGAGACCGAGATGCGAAAGACCATCGAGAAAGAAACGCGTCAACAGTTGAAAGAACGTATGAGATAAGTTATAGATATTACAGTAGTTTTCACAGTATAATATAAAGTTATTAAAGAGGGATCAATGGAATTTAATGGCGTGACATCGAACTTCCCCGGCAGCAATGCTGAGGCTCTTGCAGTTGTTTTGTTCAAGGGTGAAAAAGCAGGAGCTGCGGGAATCAAAGAATTGGATGCTTTGACCGGCGGCCAGATCGCTGCGGCTATCAAAGACGGTGAGATCAAGGGAGCGTCAGGCGAGACCGCTCTTTTCAGGTTAAAAACTGGCGGCGGCACTAAGGCATCCCGTCTATTGGTCATTGGTTGCGGTGATAAGGATAAATTCAAAGCATCAGATGTTGCGGTAGCTGCCGGAACTGCTACGCGATACGTCAGAAAGCTCAACCTCACATCGTTGGCATTTTCGCCACGGTATGAGGGCGATGCCGTTGAGATCGCCCAGAATGCCGCACAGGGCTGTGTTACCAGTCAGTTCGAGCTTGATAAATACAAGACCGCCGATAAGGAAACAAAAGAGGTAAAGAAATTCCTCGTCCATGTAGAAGGAGCAAAAGGGGCGGACCTGAAAAAAGGCATTTCGCGTGGACAGATCATTGGCGAATCGATGAATTTCACTCGTGATCTCGCAAATGAGCCGCCAAATATCCTTACGCCAACAGAAATGGCAAACCGGGCAGCAAAGATCGCCAAAGAAACCGGCCTGAAATTTGAGGCATTGGACGAAGCAAAGATGAAGCGTTTGGGAATGGGTTCCCTGCTTAGCGTTTCGGCCGGTTCGGAACAACCCGCAAAACTGATAATCCTCAAATACACACCGGCCAAAAGCACCGCGAAGAAAGGCGAACTGTTGGCTCTGGTCGGGAAAGGCATCACGTTCGATACGGGCGGCATCTCGCTAAAACCGGGCGAGAACATGGACGCAATGAAGTACGACATGTCCGGCGGAGCCACGGTTCTCGGAACAATGCGTGCTATCGCGTTGCTTAAGCCTTCGGTTCCTGTACTGGGAATTGTTGCCGCAGTTGAGAATATGCCAGATGGTAAGGCAACACGCCCCAGCGATGTCGTAACCGCGATGAACGGCAAAACGGTCGAGATACTCAACACCGACGCCGAAGGCCGTCTTGTTTTGGCTGATGCGGTTGCTTACGCCGAAAAACAGGGAGCGACACGCATAATAGACATGGCAACCCTGACCGGTGCGGTCATTATTGCTCTTGGTGAACACAATACCGGCATCATGGGCAACGATCAGGCTCAGCTGGATGATGTCATCGCCTGCGGTAAAGAGGTCGGTGAGAACTTCTGGCAGTTGCCTTTGTCAGAGGAATACAGCAAGCAGATCAGGAGTGATATCGCTGATATAAAGAACATCGGCCCCAGAATGAAGGCAGGCACCATTATGGGAGCAGCGTTTATCCAGGAGTTCATTGATAAGGCAAAATGGACACATCTGGACATTGCGGGCACCGCGTGGAACGATTCCGCAAAACCGCATCAGTCAAAAGGTCCGACAGCCGTTGCTGTCAGAACACTCGTCAAATATGTTGAAAGGTCGCAATAGACTTTGACCACATATGATCTTACAATCCTAGCTGGTGTGACTGATGTCTCGCCAGCTTTTTTCTTGCAAAATCCTGAGGGAGTTTTCGTCCACAATATGATCTTTGCATCCTTTTTATGCCGGACCTCACCCGCTCCGGAATAAAACGTAGGATCATTCACAGTATGCGGCAGAACACTATCAATCTGATGATCGCTTTAATGGCGCTGTTTCTTGTGACAGGCTGTTTTTGCCGTTCTGATCGCGAGACGTCTATTGCCCCTGCCGCCGAACCGGAAAACATAGCTGTTGCCACACCTACTCCACTTCCTACACTTTCCGGGAGCGGAGAGAAAAGAGCCGACAACGGTAATTTCATTGTTGAAAACAGCCGAGCAGGCACCTCACGTTTTCGGGAAATAGACGACCGCGTCAGGGCAGAGAAACTTTTGGAAAAAGCTGCCGACCGATTAAATCAGTCTTTGAGCTTGCCGTATGATATACCGCTCCGCACAAAAGAGTGTGGTGATCAGAACGCATTTTATGACCCGAAAGATCGTTCGGTAACGATATGTTACGAGCTGATGGACAGGTTCCATCAGACCTTTCGTTTGTCGGGTATGCCCGAAGAACAGGCCAGTGAGAAAATGTTTCACGCCATTCGCTTCGTATTTTTACACGAGATCGGCCACGCTCTTATAGACGCTTATAATGTTCCGATCACCGGTAACGAAGAAGATGCCGCTGACCGCCTGTCGGCATTTGTGAATTTACGCGAATTAGGCGAAGATGGCGTTCAGGCAGTATTAGCGGCGGCGGATGCTTTTGAGATCGAATCCAAGCAGGCAAAACCGGCCAAAAAGCATTTGGCTGACGAACATCTTCTGCAGGAACAACGCTTTTATAACTCGCTTTGCATGATATATGGTTCCGATCCTGTAAAGCATTCAGATCTGGTGAAGGAAAACTATTTGCCAAGAGAGAGGGCCGACAGATGTCAGTATGAATACCGAAAGAATGTTGACAGCTGGATGCGGCTGCTGGAACCTTGGAGAAAGAACTGACCACAACCTACCTCAGGAGAATATATGAAGAAGCTTTTAGAAAGTGTCTTGATCGGAAGCAGCGGAAAGGCCAGCGGGCTTATATCGTTGGGGATAATAATGCTTATAGTTCTCGGCTGCAACTGTAAAAATTTGGACTTTGGCAAAACCGGCGGTGATGAAAGAGACGACCGTTCTTCCAACACTTACAGGACAAGTAATGATAGTGACGCGGACGATGAGAGCGACCGCGACAGTTCTGACGGAACTTTGCCAACCTCATCATCCATCGATTCTATGATCCAGGAAACGATGGAAGATTTTACAGAGGCGATCGATACCGGCGATTTCTCCGAGATCTACGAAAAATCATCACCGGATTTTCAGGCCAGTTATACTGAGGAAGAGATGAAGAAAGCATTCAACGTCTTTACCACTCAGAAGAACCGCGTTGTGCCGATATTGAAAAGAACCAGAGGAATGAAGTTGGAAACAACAAGTGAACCTTCGGTCCGCTCGGAAAAAGGCCTCAGCATACTGGTCGTCAACGGAAAATACTCGACCAAACCGCTGCCCGTCCGTATTGAGAACGAATATGTTTTCAGAAGCGGCGAATGGAAACTGCTGAAACTGATCGTAAAGATACAGTAAACAATATATTTGTTTTCGCAATTAACTTCGGGCCTTTGCCGGAGTTTTTTGCATTTTGGGCCGGGCGGCGATAAACTTTAGGGAAAGAACAGTTTCCAAAAACCAATATGAAGATCCATGAATATCAGGGCAAAGCCCTTTTGAAAGAATTTGGTGTGACCGTGCCGCGTGGCATTGTTGCAAAAACGCCGGAAGAAGCTGAAGCAGCGGCGAAAGAACTCGGAACAGATGTTGTCGTCGTAAAGGCTCAGATACATGCCGGCGGACGCGGTAAAGGCGGCGGCGTAAAGCTGGCAAAATCACCCGAAGAGGCGAAGCAGATCGCCTCAGAGATGCTCGGGATGACGCTGATCACTCACCAGACCGGCCCCGAAGGCCGCGAGGTAAAAACGCTGCTTGTCGAGGAAGGCCTGCCGATAGATAAAGAATTTTATCTGGGAATTACCCTTGATCGCGTAACGGGTCGTGATGTATTCATGGCGTCTTCCGAAGGCGGAATGGACATCGAAAAGGTGGCCGAGGAAACGCCCGACCTGATCGTAAAAGAAACCATTGACCCGTCGGTCGGTTTTCAGGCATTTCAGGCACGAAAGCTCGCTTTTGGCATCGGCATTCCCGCTCATCTGATCGGTCAGGCGGCAAAATTCATGCTCGCTTTGTACAAAGCTTATCAAAGCTCTGATGCTTCGCTGTTTGAGATAAATCCGTTCCTGCTGACCAAAGACGACAGGCTCATTGCTCTTGACGCCAAGGTAAATTTTGACGACAACGCAATGTTCCGTCATAAGGACTACGCCGAGCTTCGCGACCTCAACGAAGAAGAGCCGCTTGAGATAGAGGCATCAAAATATGACCTTAATTACATCAAGCTGGACGGAAACATCGGCTGTATGGTCAACGGTGCCGGACTTGCGATGGCGACGATGGACATCATCAAGCTCCACGGCGGCGAACCGGCAAACTTCCTCGACGTTGGTGGCGGTGCTTCGCAGGAACGCGTCGAACAGGCGTTCCGTATCCTGCTTTCGGATGAGAATGTAAAGGCAGTTCTTATCAACATCTTCGGCGGCATCGTCCGCACGGACATGGTCGCCAATGGCGTTGTCGCCGCAGCAAAGAACCTCGGCGTTTCTATACCGATCGTCGCCCGGCTTGAAGGCACAAACGTCGAAGAAGGCCGCCGCGTTCTGGCAGAATCCGGCATCGGCATCATCACCGCCGAAGGCATGACCGACGCCGCAGAAAAGGTCGTCGCAGCCGCTGCATAGTTCAAAACAGACAAAAGATAAAAGAGCCTGAACGATCGCGTTATACAGATCAAGCAGGCTCTTTTATCTTTTATCACAGCAAAGCAACCATTTCCCTGCCTCACCTCATCTTTTAGGCTAGTCACTGACAAACTTCAAATAAG
>JAHBSH010000088.1 GCA_019639215.1 Acidobacteriota bacterium | reverse complement strand
GATTGGGCTAACTCTGCCTTTTATACAACTGTCATCAGCGTTCTCATCGGTCCTTATCTGATCGCTCTGGCTGAAACAGCCGTGGGAGAGAACGGGGTCATATTAGACCTGTATTTCTTTAAGGTTGTGCCTAAAGGGCTTCAAGGGTTTTGCATTGCTATCTCCGTTATCCTGATGGTAGCAATGCTTCCGGTTCTTGGAGCCATCGCTGATTACACCAAACTCAAGAAAAAGTTGATGGCCTTTTTCAGTTATCTGGGTGTTTTGGCAAGTGCTCTTCTTTTCTTTGTTTATGGTGATTCATACATTCTTGGTTCGGTTCTGCTGATAATTTCAAACATGGCGTTTGCGGCTGCGAATGTTTTCTACAACGCCTTTCTCATTGATATAACAACCGAGGATAAACGCGACAAGGTATCAAGTTATGGCTATGCGGCAGGATATGTAGGAGGAGTGGTCATGCTGCTGCTTAACCTGCTGCTGATCAACAATGCCGAAGCTCTTGGGATATCGACTGGAATGGCGGTCAGAATATCCTTTTTAGGAGCGTCACTTTGGTGGGGGATCTTTGCCCTGATCACATTTTCGCTCCTTAGAAGTTCCGGTAAACCGCAGCCGCTACCGGAAAACAAAAATTTGCTTACCATCGGCTTCTCTGAGATATGGGAAACTCTTAAAGAATTGCGAAGGCTTAAATACACCGCCTTATTTCTTGTTGGCTATCTGTGCTACAACGACGGGATCCAGACCGTCATTCTCATGTCATCGTCGTTTTTGTCTAACGAACTGTTCACGGCAGCGGAACGTCAGCAAGGTTCTGATCAGTCCTTTCTGATACAGATATTTCTTGTCGCACAGGTTTCAGCCCTTGTTGGTGCAATTGTCTTTGAACGGATCTCGCGTTTCATAGGTGCCAAGCAGACGATCATTGTTTCACTGCTTATCTGGTGCGCGATCGTCATATTCGCCTACGGATACCTGGGAAATAAGACTCAAGCTGTCGTCATGGGTGTGTTTATAGGATTGGTGTTGGGGAGCGTTCAGGCTCTTTCGAGATCTCTGTATTCACGCATGATCCCCAAAAACAGGGAATCATCGTTCTTCGGATTATACGAGATCTCTGAAAAAGGAACTTCCTGGATGGGGCAGCTGACGTTTACGATAGTGGTCGGAGCGACAGGTTCGTTCAGACAGGCGATTCTTGCACTGATCGTGTTCTTTGTTGCGGGATTGGTCATACTGATATTCACGGATACAAGACGTGCTATTCATGAAGCAGGTAACCGTACAGCCGAAGAAGCGGCTACAGGAACCTAACGTTTTTGTGATTGATTGCCACTCGGCTATAATTGTTTTGTTACTCGGCGGTTCAATTTTAAAAGAGGCAGAATACAACGACCAGTGATAGAAAATACCGAAGGAAAAATCGTGACGATATTCGGCGGCTCAAAATGCGGCCCCGATTCAGAAGAATACAAGAACGCTAAAGAAATTGGTTACAAGCTGGCTGAGGCAGGTTTTACCATCTGCACCGGCGGTTATCTCGGCGTAATGGAAGCGGCGTCAAGAGGAGCTCGTGACGCAGGCGGACGTGTTTTCGGCATTGTGATGAACCAGTTCAAATCAGAGCCGAATCGGTATCTCACGGATAAAGTTGCAACAAACCATTTTTATGAAAGACTTCAGAATCTGATCACACGATCGGTCGGTTTTGTCGCGTTTAGGGGCGGCATGGGAACCGTCACCGAGGTCGCACTGGTCTGGAACAAATTGCAGACCCGCGTTCTGGAAACCAGACCGCTTGTCCTTGTCGGTGATTGCTGGCCGCGAGTGGTAGATGCCTGGAAAGAGAATCTTGTCGTATCTGACAAAGATCTGAAATTTCTTAATTTTGCAGCCGATGCGGATGAAGCAGCAAAGATAATAATTGATAGATCAAAAGGAGTTGTCGTATGAATTGTCCCCAATGTACCGTTCAATTATTACCCGATGCCAGATTCTGCGGTTCCTGTGGAGCAGTAATTCCGGCTCAGCCTGCGGCTCCGGTACAACCGCCGCCACAACAGGCTCCGCCTCAGCAGCATAACCAGTCGGCGCCGCCGCCGTTGCAGGGAAGTTCTTTCCGACTGGACGACGACGGTCGCGGCACGAGCCGCGGCGGCTACAATTGGGAAGTTCGTCACGAGGGTTCTTTTGCTCTTGCTGTGATATCGCTCCAGGCAGAACAATCCATCTCCGCCGAAGCGGGTGCGATGGTTTCGATGTCGGGTAACGTAGATCTTAATTCTGAAATGAAAGGTGGCGTCTTCGGCGCTCTCAAACGCGCTGTCGGAGGTGAGTCAGCATTTGTCTCGACATTTACATCCCGCGGCGGTCCTGGTGAGGTCACGCTTGCTCCCGGAATGCCCGGCGCTATTGTTGGGATCGAGATGAACAATCAGACCTTTAAGGTTCAATCCAGTTCCTACCTAGCTGGTGATACAAGCCTTGTTGTAGAGACCAAATTTGGCGGTGCGAAAACCTTCTTCAGCGGTGAAGGACTCTTTATTCTCGAGATCTCCGGCACAGGTCTTCTTCTCGTCTCCTCGTTTGGCGCTATTTATCGAAAGGTACTGCGACCAGGTGAACCGTATGTTGTCGATACGGGGCATTTGGTAGCATGGGAGCATCACATGCCTTATAACCTCAGAAAGGCCGCAAAGAGTGGCTTTTTCCGAAGTATGATGAGCGGCGAAGGATTGGTTGCGGAATTCACAGGTCCCGGAGAGATACTTATACAGACCAGGAATCTTGCCGCGTTTGCCGGATTGCTTAAACCATATTTCCCGTCGCAAGGTTAGATGTTAATAGATCGCGAAGCTGACATTCCGTCACGATCTTAAAAAAGCTTTTTGAAGTATCGATGCCAAATTCATCGCAGGGCAAAGTTATAACGTCTCAAAAGCGTTCTCAGGAAATGCGATTCAAGGCCAGATCCGTTTCCAGAGGGATCGCGATCGGCAAAGTCGTCTGTCTGATGGGTGACACTCGCCAGTATTACCTGCGGCATATCGTAAAAGATGACGTTGAAAAAGAATTGCGCAGGCTCAGAGCTGCAATTCGCTTATGTGTAAGACAGTTAAAGAAGCTTGCGGACCCAAATTCGTCATTAGCTTTTAATTCTGCTTCAAATATCTTCTCTGCTCATCTACTTATTCTTTCTGACCAGTCATTGCTTACGGCAATTGAGCACAGGATCAGCTCTGAACTAATAAATGCTGAATGGGCGGTTAGAAAAACATTCGATGACCACATTGCCCGCTACAGAGTGATGTCAGACGAGCATTTCCGCGACAAATATCTGGATCTTGACGATATTGCGGAAAGAATAATGACGGCCTTAGGCGGCGGCACCCAGCAGATCGGACTTGAGCCCGGTTCGGTCGTTGTCGCCAGAGAATTACGGCCTTCGACCGTTGTCGAATTGCGGAATAGCGGATTGCTTGCGCTCATTACCGAACATGGCGGCTGGACATCGCATTCCTTCATACTCGCCCGCGAATTGGGCATCCCCGCCGTAACCGGCATTCGACGGATACTTCGTAAATTGAGCACCGGTGACCTGGTGATAGTTGACGGTTTCAACGGACAGGTCTTGGTCAATCCCGAACCAAAGACCTTTGATGAATTCAGCTCTGTAAAGACCGGCGAATCTGTACTGAGAACTGAGGCACCGGCCGAGATCGGGAATGGATTTGCGACGACACTTGACGGACAGAAGATCGAACTTCTCGCCAACGTCGATGTCCCGAGAGGAGCAAGGGCTTCTTTGCTCAACGGAGCGAACGGTATCGGACTTTTCCGCTCGGAGTTCCTTTTCAACCGATTTGGCGGATTTCCGTCTGAAATGCAGCAATTCACCGCATACCGGAAACTCGCCGATCAGGCAGGAAAGGGCGTTGTCCGTATCAGAACATTCGACATCGATGTCGGACAAAAGGTTGACCGTTCAGAAGACAGGGAAGCCAATCCCGCTTTGGGTCTGCGTGCTATCAGGCTTGGACTGGCTTATCCCAATGACCTCCGCATACAGTTTAGAGCGATCCTTCGTGCATCCCATGAAAGAAAGGTGGATATCGTTCTGCCGCTGGTTACGGGAATTTCAGATATTGAGGAGAGTAGGTCGATCCTTGAAAAGGAGCGTGCAGAAATGCTGGAAGACGGCATTGATGTCGGCGATCCTTCATTAGGGGTTATGATCGAGGTGCCGTCCGTGGTGCTTCAGATAGATGACGTCCTTCAAACGGTTGACTTTGCCCTTCTTGGCACTAACGACCTTACTCAATACATCCTTGCGGCAGACAGGGACAATGAAACTGTCTCTAATTGGTACCGAACACTTCATCCGGCAGTGCTGAAATGCATCAAGCTGGTGACGGATGCAGGGCGTAAACACAATAAGGCCATAGTTGCTTGTGGAGAAATGGCAGGATCGCCCTTCTATGTTCCGGTTTTGATCGGACTGGGAATCGGCTCCCTCAGCATGAACACACATTCACTTAGCAATGTTTACCGAATGATCTCCGGCATCGCTTACGATGAGTCCGTTGAATTGGTGAAACTTCTTTTAAAACTGCGTACTGCTGAAGCTGTAGAACAAGCTGTAAGAAAGACTGTAGATACGAAATGGGCTCATCTTTTGCCGCCCGATATGGTCGTTAGATGATATTTCCACCCTAACATTGCTGTTATTTAGCTCAAATTGCCGCTTAAAGTACATTACAAAAATTTTATTTTTAATTTCATTGTTGAACATCTTTTTTGCTATACTTGTTCTTGCCTTGCAGTGGAGCAGGCCGGACGGTCGCTGTTCATTTGAACAGAGGAAAGTCCGAACACCATGGGACAGCGGACCGGGTAACTCCCGGGCACATCGGCAATTGCTGTATGTGACGACAAGTGCAACAGAGAACAAACCAGCCTTTACGGGTGATGGGTGAAACGGTGAGGTAAGAGCTCACCGGCGCGGGCGGTAACGATCGCGGCCAGGTAAACTCTCCGCGGTGCAAGACCAAATAGGGAAACGAGAAGCGGTGTCCCCCGCGTTCCGGTTTTTACCGGGATCGTTTTCGGGTAGGTCGCTAGAGCCGTTTGGTAACAACCGGCCAAGATGAATGATCGTCACCCGCTATCAGCGGGAACAAGATTCGGCTTATAGGCAGGCTCCACTACAACAGGCTTTTTGTTCGCACCCAAATCCAAACAGGAGACCATTAATACCCTATGGCCAACCGAAAAGGGGTCTTTATCGGAGCTTATGTTCCGAATGAACTAAAAGAATCACTACGTCGCAGAGCTGCTGCTGAGCACCGCACATTGTCGCAGGAGATAACACGCATATTGGTCGAAGCTGTTCACGGTAAAGGCCTGCCAGCTGGAAGTGTGGATAGGCGAGCCGGCAGTGCTACACCAAGGCGTCGTGCAACCGATCCACCTACCCGCCGTAGAGCAGAAGATCTGCCCTACATAGCTCCGACAGATGACAATAAGGAATAAGTCTTTAGTAACGCCCGACCTAGATCGATATTAAAACGCCGCCTAATACCGGGCGGCGTTTTAGTTTTATATAAAAACATTTGATAAAATCTTTCTGAATGAATCGATCTTGGTTTTGGCTTTCTATCCTTGCTGTCGCTCTCAGTTTCGCAGGCGGCTTTTTTCTTGCTAATGCGCTTAACCGTAATAATCTTGATCAGTTAAGGAACGAAAACGAGAGATTAAGAACCGCCGCACAGAATAATTCTTCCGGAAACCTCGCGGACGCTGATCGCGAGATACAGGAAAAAATAAAGGAAGCTGAGACTAACCCGAACGATCATCAGCTTCAGCGCGGCCTCGGAATGGCTTTGTACCGATATGGATCGATGAAGCAGGACATTGGCCTTTTGAATCAGACCGTTGTAATTCTGGAAAGGGCATTGGCAATAAAACCTGATGAACGCGATGTCAGGATAGCTCTTGCAAATACACATTTCGACCTCGATTATTTTGGTAAGACCGGAAAAGATTATCAGAAGGCGGAAACAGTATATAGGTCGATACTTAAAGACACACCGGACGACGTTGAGGTACGCACCGATCTTGGGCTAACGCTCTTTCTTCGTCAACCGTCAGAGACCGATGCGGCTATCAGGGAATTTCAAACGGCTTTACAAAAAGATCCCAAACATCAGAAAGCTCTGCAATTTATGGTCAGAGCCAAATGGCAGTCAGGCAACACTCAGGAAGCTGCGAAATATCTGGATAAACTGAAAACTATCGACCCGGGCAGCCAGGTCATTTCCGAACTTTCTACTCTTTTGACAAGACCTCCGACGAACCAATGAGAGAAGCTATATTTATCCTGCTCGTGATAGCGGTTTTGTTAGGTCTGACAGCTTTTCGATTTCGCAAGCAGATATGGGCAGTCTATCAGGTATGGCGAACGATCAAGTCCGTTCGTGACCTCAATAGCGGCGACAGAAAGGAACAGATCCCGAATGCAAAGGGAACTGAACAACTTGTGAAGTGTGTAAAATGCGGTTCTTGGGTGCCAAAAAACCGGTCTGTCGATCTTGGATCGGCGGTTTACTGCTCTTCTGCTTGTATTGAGAAAAGCGCGACCCCGGCATAACGCGTTTTCCTTAAAAATATCCTAAATACCACGTTACAAGGCGTTCGCCGAAGAAATAGGCTGCAACAGAACCAATACCCAAGAATATGCCGAAAGGTATTTGGGTCTGCATATCCTTGTCCTTTTTGATGGCGATAAGTGACATGCCGATCAAGGCTCCGGCAAAGGCTCCGATAAAAATAGCCAGTACAGCCGACCGCCACCCAAGCAAAGCTCCGAACCCGATCATCATCTTTACATCACCGAGCCCCATTGCATCGACACCGCGAAGGCGTTTCCATAATTCTCCGACAAGCCACAACGAACCGCCGCCTGCGGCAGCACCGAGCAAAGCTCCTGTCAACGAGACCAGCCACGCCGGATAACCGGTCATCAAATTCATCGGCCACAATGCGGTGTCGGCAAAATATGCTCCGGCAAACAGCATCGGGAACAATATCCTCACGGCAAATGCGAACACAGCGAACGGATACGTGATGACATTTGGCAATATCATGTGTTCCGCATCTATGAACATTAATGCGACAGTGACCGAGACAAATATGTATCCGACTGGCAGCAACGGTGTTAGTCCTGTCTGCCAAAACGCAAGTACCCACAACATCCCCGTTAAAAACTCGACCGCAGGGTAGCGTATAGATATCGGAACCGAACAACCTCGGCATTTTCCGCCAAGAATGAGCCAGCTCAGTATCGGAATATTGTCGTATGGCTTGATCGGCTTGTTGCATTTCGGGCATGCCGAATTTGGAAAAACTATCGACTGTTCACGCGGCACGCGATGTATGACCACGTTGAGGAAACTGCCGACCGCGGAACCGAATACGAACGAGAGAATATATCCGACAATTACCGGAAGTCCTGTAACGGACTCAAAACTTGAGGCAACAAAAGAGATCATAAGGCGGAGTTAAGTGGAAACAGCTCGATTTAAACTGAAAAAGGAGGATGCTTTGCAACATCCTCCAAAATGTTAAACCGTTTGGCTCTAAATTGAAAGCCCGAATTGACTGTCAACGGTTTACACCGCTTCAGATTGCGACGTAAAGTTAAATGACTTTAATTTCAAAGCCGGAAGAAGCGACGCTCCGCTGCCGCCGCCCGAACCGCCGACACGTTCTGAAACGCCTATCATCTCCACATTTCCCGGAGCCAGCATCTGCGTAACAGACTGGTTAAAGCGAAAGTTCTTTACGGGATAGGCGATCTTTCCATCTTCAATGAGCCACACGCCGTCACGTGTCAGCCCTGTCGAACTGGCCGTTCGCGGATCGGTCGAGCGGATGTACCAAAATCGGGTCACGAGAATTCCTCTTTTGGTCGATCTGATCATATCCTCGATACGGGACTTTTCTCCGCTGGTCTCAAATATTGTATTGACCGGGCCTGGAGTCGGTTGTTTTTCTTTTTGCTTTGCCCAAAAGCGGTTGTAAACAAGATTCTCAAGTACGCCGTTACGAACCATGTATATCTTTTGAGCAGGAATACCGCCCTGCGCCGATTGTGAGCCGGGAAGTTCCGGATGCCACGGATCGCTGTATATCATTATCCGTTCATCAAAGATCTTTTCGCCCAAGCGGGTCTTTCCGCCCGGAGCCGAATAAACACTGCGGCCTTCCTCGGCATTTCGGGCGTTAAACCCGAAACTCAGATTCCCGACAATATCCGCAACCGCCTGCGGCTCCAAAATGACGGTATATGAGCCCGGATCAATAGTTCTGGCGTCTCGGCCCTGCATCGCTTTTTTTATCGATTCCGAAGCGATGCGTTTTGTGTCCAGTTTGGCAATATCAAAATGGTTTCGCAGGAAATAGCCCGAACTTGTCCCATCCGGCGTTCTTGAGGTAACCGAAAGGCTCACATTTGTTGAACGTTCAAATTCAAAATTGCCATTCTTCGTCGCAGAAGCACCAGCTTGCGAACGTGCCGAGTGAAATCCGGCGCCTATGACCTTGTTCTTTTCAAACTCGGCAATTATATTGCTTACACTTTTAGCACGATCGTTCAACGAAAGATTTGCCGTTGCCTCAACATAACCGCCGGTCGATTTGTATGTCTGCTTTCCAAGCGTTGGCATGTATTCGCGATCAGGCGGCGCGTTTTGCGCTATCTTCTGTGCTTCCTCAACCATTGACTTCAGGCTCTCATCATCAACGTCGTTTCTGCTGGCTGAACCACGTTTTCCGTCTATCCAGACCGTGACATTCGCACTTCGGCCAAGCCGTGAACCGCTGGTCAGAAAGTTGTTGTTTGCAAAACGGAGATGTGAAAGCTTATCACTGCCGACACTTGCCGAAGCATCGTCAGCCTTTACGTATGAAAGGATCTTTTCAGTCAACTTTTTTGCTTCTGATTCTGTAAATAACATTAGTCGTGATCCTCCATGTCTCCGGAATTTGGTGAAGAGGCTGTATTAAGAACATTGATCTGCCTAAATCTCGCTGTCGGACATCCGTGAGAGACCGCATTTGATTGTCCGGGCTCACCTTTACCGTCATTGAACGATCCGGGAATGTCATAGGTCGAACGCCCGCCTAACCCGTCGCATGCCCCCCAGAAATCGGTTGTTCTGGATTGATAGGCCACGTCGCGAAGCATGCCCGTTTTCTTGCCGTTCTTTATTTCCCAAAAGGTCTGGCCGCCGAACTGAAAATTATATCTCTGCTGATCAATAGAATAGCTTCCACGTCCGTGTATCATGATGCCGTTCTCGACACCTGCGATCAGATCTTCTTCGCTTACATCTTCTTTGGCTGGTTCAAGGGAAAGATTCGGCATACGCGGAAACGGAACACTTCCCCAACTGTCCGCGTGCAGACATCCGTATGACTTGTCATGCCCGACGAGTTGTGCAGTGTCTCTGGTCGTTTGCCAATCAACAAAAACTCCGTCTTTCACGATATGCCATTCCTGTCCCGGTACGCCTTCATCGTCATACCCAACTGTAGCGAGGCCAAATTTCTGTGTTCTATCGGCAACAAAATTGACGATCTTCGAACCGAACTGGAGTTTTCCAGTCTTGTCCGGCGTCAGGAAACTTGTCCCGGCATAATTCGCTTCCCAGAGCATCGCACGGTCAAGCTCGGTAGAGTGGCCGACAGATTCATGAATAGTAAGGAAAAGATGCGAAGGGTGAAGAATCAGATCATATTTCCCGGGCTTGACCGAAGGAGCTTTCAGCTTCATAACAGCATGTTCAGCAGCTTCTCTAGCCTCGGCCGGCCAGTCATATTTGGTCATATATTCATAACCTATTGACTGAGCCTCTCGCAGGGAATTTACCGCCTGAAAGTCACCGCTGGCACGATTCACTGCCGTTGCTGAAAAACTTGGATTACCGCGTATCAGATATTGTTCTACCTTTACGCCATCTGAAGTTGCAAGATACTTCTGCTCATTGACCCACGCCATCGAGGAATTGACAAAATTGATGCCCTGAACGGCAAGAGCCGCTTCGTTTATCTTGAGAAGAAGAGCAGCTTTTTCTTCAGCGGGCACCTCAAAAGGATCTTTTTCTATCGGTGTTCGCCACTTTGCTTCCACCTTCGGCGTCGGAACAAGCTCGATCTTTTTTCGTTGAAATCTTGCGTTTGCCTTGGCGATGTCTATTGCCTCGCGCGTTACGCGCTGTGCCTCATCAGCGGTGACAATCGGACTCGCCGCAAATCCCCATGTACCGTTAACGAGCACACGCACCCCAAAACCAAAATTCTGTCCGGCAGACAGATTCTGGATCTGTCTTTCTCTGGTCGAGACTGCCTCAAGACGGTAGCGATTTATGCGTATGTCCGCATACGAAGCGCCTAACCGCTTGGCTGTCGCCAGCACCGCATCGGCAATGCTGTTCTTGTTTACATCGAAATAGTATTCCGTGGCTGCCTGAGCATCATAAACCCAGCTAGGCAAAACTGCAGCAGTACCGAACGCCACACCTGCAGTTTTGATAAAATCACGACGGGAAAATGTCATCTTGCCCTCCTTTTTTGAATGGATGACTGATTATATTGCCGTTTGGAGAAACAAGTCAAAACTCGCTTTTCCACGAACCGCCATGAAGAAACAAAAGGATTTGTCAGAAGATCCTGGCGTCCGAAGCACAATTATAATCAGAAAAAAGATCAGGGAAGATTGGAGAGTGGTTATCTATCAGATATTGGAGGCGGCGATCGGAATCGAACCGATGAATAAAGCTTTTGCAGAGCTCTGCCTTACCACTTGGCTACGCCGCCTAAAACTGATGTAGGCAGTTAGCGATGGGCTGTTGACAGCTATAAACCACACTGCCCACTGCCAATGGCAAACTGCCTACTAAAAAAACTGGAGCGGGAGACGAGGGTCGAACTCGCGACTTCAACCTTGGCAAGGTTGCGCTCTACCACTGAGCTACTCCCGCACAGCAAATTATGATTTTAACTTGCCTAATGATTTTGTCAAGTTCAGGAAATACATACTTTCACTCTCATCTTTCATCATGAGGCTTTTCTAGTCTCAACGACTTTCGAATACAAGCAAGCATTTCCTTAACTAGAAATTACATAAACATCAAGGACCTAATTAGTTGACAGTAAGATCCTTAATGAAGCTCCAGTCTCCGCTTGGGCTGATCTTTACATTACCGATGCGCTTATTCGCAACCACCATATTCGCCGGATACCAAAGCGGCAAAAGCGGTGCGTCAGCGCTGATAAGTTCCCACGCCTTGTTATATGAAACTTTAGCTTTTTCAAGGTCTATCTCATTGGTCGCATCATTTAGAAGCTTATCAACCTCGGCATTGCTATATCGGCTGCGGTTACAGCAGCTTACGCCCTCGCCGGGGATTCGTCCGGTAGTAAACAGATCCTTTAGAAAAATCGGGTCCTGATTTCCTCCGATCCAAACACCGGTGTTCAACTGAAATCCGCCTTGGGCCAACTGCTGCCGGAGAGCATTTGAGTCGAGTGTCTCTATCTGGACATTCAGGCCGACCGCAAGGAGGGAACTGTGAATTGCCTGAGCGTAACTGCCAAAAGCTGCGTTTCCTGCCGCATACTTGAACTTTATCGGTTCGTTCTTGTAACCGGCTTCTTTAAGTAAAGCTTTAGCTTTTTCAGGATCGTAGTTATAAACAGTGCCGGGAACATAAGCCCACGAACCGTCCGGAAGGATCGAATTTGCCAGCTTGGCTTGCCCCAGAAGCAATTCACGAATTATTTTTTCACGGTCTACGGCATATCCAATCGCCTGACGAACCTTAACGTTATTCAGCGGAGCGGACTGTGTATTGAGTCCAATATATTGAATATTCGACCCGTCAAACTGCTCAACCTTCAAATTCGACATCGCTCCCAAAGCCTGTAACGCATCAGGAGGCAAGTTGGATGGCACGGGGGCAAGATCAACCGCACCGTTCTGGAGTTCGGCTTGGAGGGCGCTTGCATCAGGGATCGTCTTTACCCGAAGCTTCTGAATCTGCGGGGCTCCTTCCCAATATTCAGGGAACGAACCAAGCTCAACGGTATTTTGTGAAGAATCAAAACCAA
Source organism: Acidobacteriota bacterium (assembly GCA_019639215.1). Lineage (GTDB taxonomy): Bacteria > Acidobacteriota > Blastocatellia > Pyrinomonadales > Pyrinomonadaceae > OLB17. The sequence goes on along the minus strand of JAHBSH010000088.1, from coordinate 524 downwards.
CAAATTTGAACGGGCCGGTTCCGACCGGTGTATATGGCTTCGGTTCTTGAATACTTATTTCCTGTATCTCCGCCGCCGTACCCTCAGCAATGATTGGGATGGCTACAAGATTTGAGAGAAGCTGATTTTTCAGCGCGGGCCTTGCGACCTTAAATATCACAGAATTCTCATCAGGAGTTTCTAGGGCGATTATATGCGGAACGCGCTTTCCGTCAACAGTGTCAAAAAACGCACCTGATTTGTAGCCATTGCTCTCAAACAGCTTGTCGAACGTATATTTCACATCGGCGGAGGTGAATGTCTTGCCGTTATGGAATTTCACATTTCCACGAAGCTTCAATGTGATCGTTTTCCCGTCCTCTGAGGACTCAATACTCTGAGCCAGTTCACCGACATACTCAAATTTTTCGTTCTTCTTTATCAGAGCATTGAACATCAGATTCCTGACCCTCTCGGCTGCCGAATCGGATGAAGCTGATGTCAGCGTATCAAGTGACGAAAAACTTTCGGGCAACGCAACGGTA
>JAHBSH010000087.1 GCA_019639215.1 Acidobacteriota bacterium | reverse complement strand
CTCCTTGCCGTAACTATACCGATCTTTGCAATTGCCATAGGAGCGATCCTCGGTACTGAAAAACTGAAGGCGGTAAAGATCCTAGGCATTATCTGTGCAGCTATCGGCGTTGTGATTTTGATCGACCCGAGAAATGCGTCTTTCTCATCCGAAACGACGATCGGTGACATCTTTATAATTATCAATTCCCTTTCTTTCGGCATTTATGTTGCCACTTCAAAAGAGATAATTACGCGCAACGGGCCATTTCGTTCAATGATGTGGGTGTTCATTTTCGGAAGCCTGATCTGTGTCCCGGTCGGTATTTTCTCTCTTTCATCGGTCGATGTTACGGCAATATCGTGGTACATTTGGGCGGTAGTCATCTATATCGCAATAGGAGCTACAGCGGCTCCATATCTGTTGAACGCCTTTGCCCTGCAAAAGGTAAAGGCTTCAACTTTGGCGGTCTATATCTACTTTCAGCCGCTTATTGGTTTTTTATTGGCGGTTATATTTCTTGACGAACAAATTGACAAGGCTTTTGTAATGGCCGCAGTAATGGTTTTTCTCGGCGTTTTTCTGGCAACAAAGCGTTTTTCAGCAACAAGTAACACCGATATTCACAGGCCCGACGAATAATTTTATGAAAAAGGTGTGAAACCCCACGCATCCTTTTCCGTATCAACTGAAACTAATACCTTATATGCCGACACAGATCACACAGACAGACCATCAAAATGAGACGCGTTTAAGGGTAGAGGGTGAAGTGCTATACGATGACGCTGTCGTAATCGAACGTCTTGCCAAAGAGATACTTGCTGAGTCCGGCATCCCGGTCCGTGTTGACCTGGCGGACATAGACTTTATGGACAGCGAGGCCGCATCCATTCTTGTCAGGATGCAGACCAACAAAGATCTTGTCATCGACGGCATGGAGATTTTTCTCCAATCGGCCATTGACACGGCTGAACGAACGGCATGACCATCATCCTGACCTGACTTTTCCTTAAAAACCATATAAATTGTTACGAATGAAAGCCTTTGAGATAGCAGAATTCGTAGGTGGAGCAGTGTCAGGCAACTCTCAACTTGAGATCACATCGTTCGCTGCCTTAAATGCAGCAAAAGACGGCGATATAAGTTTTCTGGAAAGAGCGGAGAACTTTTCCGGAACCAATGCCTCTTGCGTTATGGTCCCTGCCGGTTTCGATACTACTAAAGTTCCTTCTGCCATTACTGTAAAAGATCCTAAACTCGCCTTTGCCCGGATAGCACAAAAACTCCGTGTCCATAAAAACCTTTCCGGCATACACGAGACGGCAGTAGTCCCGCCGGATGACGAAAGCGGTACTCATATCCGGGCAAATTTTATTGGTGCTCAAGTCTCTATCGGTAAAGGAACTTACATCGGTGAAGGAGCGGTTATACATGATGGCGTCAGGATCGGGAATAATGTAACCATAAAGAAATTTACAGTTATTCACCCGAATTGCGTTATTTACAACGACGTTGAGATAGGGTATGACTGCGTTATTCACGCGGGAACGGTGATCGGAGCGGACGGTTTTGGCTATGTCCGTGATGAAAATGGCGTTTATCATCAGTTTCCGCAGGTCGGCACGGTGGTTATCGAAGACAATGTCGAGATCGGGGCAAACTCGTGCATCGACCGCGGAGCGTTAGGCGAAACACGCATAGGTGAAGGCACAAAGATCGACAATCTTGTTCAGGTCGGACACAACGTAAATATAGGAAAACATTGTGTGATAGCCGCACAGACCGGCATTTCCGGCAGCGTCACAATAGAAGATGGCTGCGTCATCGGCGGCCAGGTCGGCTTTGGTGATCACGTGACTGTCCAGAGTGGGGCCGTCATCGGTTCACAAGCAGGCATTTTGCCGGGCAAGATCGTCCGGCCCGGCGTCTGGTGGGGAACGCCAATACAGCCTCTCGACGAATACAAGCGCCAAAATGCCCATGTTAAAAGCCTTGAAAGAATGAAAGCCGACTTGAAAGAGATAAAAAGAAAACTCGACTAACCGATCAGTCGCAAAATGGCTTCTGCCGCTCTTTGTGAAGCTCCGCCAGGGCCGAGTTTTTCTCGAACATCCGCAAGCCTCTGTTTCATCTCCATATTGGCCTCAGGCTTTAATAGACGCCGTATCTCCGCGGACACAGCGTCGGGTGTCAGGTCATGCTGGACCAGTTCTTTGACGACCCTTTCTCCTGCTATCAGGTTCACAAGGCAAAAATGCTCGACATTTATCAAAGGACGAAGCATTAGATAGTTCAGGTTTGACCCCTTATAGACCATCACCATCGGCGTTCCAATGATCGCAGTTTCCAGCGTTGCGGTTCCGCTCGTAACGGCGGCGACATCTGCCGCATTCAGAGCATCGTAGGTCTTGCCAAAGACAGCCGTAAGACGACTTGGCATGCTTATGCCTTTTTTGGGCAATATGTGTTCTGCCTCGGTGAGTTCTCTCTGGCGACGTTCGTCGGTAAAAGCCAAGACAAATTGAGTATCTGAAGCTTTCTTTTCTATTAGAGATGCTGCTGCGAGCAATTCTGGCAAAATTTTTGAGATCTCTTTATGGCGGCTTCCGGGTAAGAGGGCGATTAGCGGCTTTTCGTCATCGAATCCGTGTGCTCTACGAAATTCTTCTCTCGAAGACCTCGGCGACACCTCTGCCGCTAGAGGATTTCCGACAAATTCTACATGGTTGATCCCGCGTTCCGCATACCAATCTGCCTCGAACGGCAGGATCGTCAAAAGCAGATCTACATATTTGCGGATCGTTTCTGCACGGTATCGCCGCCACGCCCAGAGCTGCGGCGAAATATAATAAACGACCGTGAGACCTTGTTTTTTTAGAGCTTTTGCAAGGCGCAAGTTGAAATCAGGAAAATCAACGAGAACAACAACATCCGGTTTCAGTTTCTTAGCTGCTTTTTTCAGATCGCCAAATGCTTTCAGGAACATCGGTAATGCCCGCGCTATTTCCGGCACGCCGACTATTGCCAGATCATCTGCCTTTACCACCGGTTTAACACCCGCTAACCGCATCGCAGGGCCTGCCGAACCAAAGAATTCGAATGACACCTCCGGCCGGGCCTGCTCCAATGCCCTCACAAGGCTCGCACCGTGCTTGTCACCGGATGGCTCTCCGGCAACTATCATGACTTTGTATTCCTTTTTTGACATCTGTCGGCCGTTCTTTGCTCACAATATGTTAAACGATAAAAACTCAATGTCTAACGACAACCTAAAGTTTAGCCGCTGCATCAAATAACGCGATTTACTGTAAGTAGGTATTTTTATACGACAATTGCTTGCGGAACTTTATTTTAGAGCATAAAATTAGAGTTTTGCGTTCGGCAATATTTTTTTTAATTTACGAAAAGGCCGCGACAATGAACGATGTCGTGACCCGGAGGAGTTTGTGAAGCTTCGCAATATTTTTGGTCTTATAGGTCTCAGCACCTTTGCTTTTTTTTCAGTCGTATCCGGCCAGGTGGTGGATACACTTATCAGCCAATTCACCAATTCGGCTGAAGCATCTTATGCAAACAGCGTAAGCGGTGACGGAAGATTTGTTGTATTCGAGTCCCGCGGCAATCTGGCAACGGTCAATCCAAGAAACGCCGACGCAAATCTCGAAGTGTTCTTGTATGATTACGCCCAACGGCAGATATTTCAGATAACAGATACAAAAAGCGTACTTTACAACACACTTGGTGCCCCAGTTTTCAGCAATGTACGTATTGAGATAACAAATACTCGCCCGGTCATAAGCAATGACGGACGATATATTGTCTTTAGTTCGAATGCAACTGCCTCAACGCCGGATGTTCCGGACAGTTCGAATCCGGGAAGCTTTGACGGCAACGCCTTTAGTTCGCCGACACCAACTCCGACGCCGACGCCTTCACCGACACCGACACCGTCTCCTACCGCAACACCTACACCAAGTCCGACGCCGACTCCGTCACCGACACCTACTCCTACACCAGCCGCAAATCCATTGATGGAGGATGCAAATACGGAGATCTGGATATACGAGATACCTGTCTATGCCGCGGCGGATCTGAGCTCTGGTGTAGAGATACCTTTCGTCGACCTTTCTGTTGGAACATTCACGGCTATAACAAACACATTTCCTAGCCGCTTACCAGTTCCGGGATCGCCCACCAGCCTCCCGGTGATAGCGGATGACAACCATGATGTCAGCGTGAGCGACGATGGCGGTGTTATAGCCTTTGCTTCAACACGCGATCTGGTCGAGGGCGGCAATTCATTCCCGACCGATGACAATGATGAGATATTCGTATGGGTTAGGAACACTGGGCAGATAGCCCAAGTAACGCAAACTCCTCGAGGACAGATATTCAATCCGATATACAATAAGAATCCCTCGATCTCTGGCGACGGTTCGCGGGTGGTGTTTTCCAGTACTGGGCACAATCCAATAATAGGGATGACCGGCGGTAACAATAACAGCAAGAACCGCAACGAGGAGGTCTTTGTTTCAGACCTCTCGCCTGCTGGAACTCCGACGGGAGTAATGCGGCAAGTCACAGTAACGGAACCGACCGATCCGGGTGATCCTGTCAATATCGTCGACCTCGGAAACCGTATCAGTCGTGATGGACGATATGTGATATTCGATTCGTATGCCGATCTGGCAAACGAACACAGCGGTGCGAACCAGGAATCCTTTGCCACATACCTTTATGATGTGTCCACGGAGGATTTCAGGCGGGTGAACGCACGTAGCGATGCGGACAAAAATGCCTCCGGAGGCGACATTGCCCGCTATCCGACATTCACTGATTACGATATCAACGGAACGCCTGCAACGATAATTTTGCAGACCAGGCTGAATATAAAGGCAGACGGAACTGTGCCGGACGAAGAAGCGGACGGACTGAATCCGATTGCGAATCGGCCCGTTCAGATCTATAAAACGCCGATCGACTTTGCAACGAACACGAGTGGGGATTTCTCGCGCATGACGAAATTCCCAATATCTCAGGTATTTCTTGCTTCGGTCAGACCATTGCCAAGTAATTCTTCGCAGAGAGTTGCGTTCAATCTTTCACTGACTGAACTCGGCACAGGAAATCTGGATTTGCAGCCTGAAGTGTACTACCTGTACACCCCGACTGCCACGACCGAGGGGGATAATGACTTTACGTTTTTCACAGGAGCCTCGCTGAGAGAGGTTGCTCCGGCCCCGTCACCGACGCCGACGCCAAGTCCGACCCCAACCCCGTCACCGACGCCGACGCCAAGTCCGACGCCGACGCCAAGTCCGACCCCAACTCCGTCACCGTCACCGACACCGACGCCAACAACACCGCCAACGGTAGTAGGTATATCGCCCGGGATGTTGACTGTGGTCAACTTCGATCCACCATTGACGCCGTCGTTCACTCCGCGAACGGCTACAGGATCGTTTAACCGAACGACGCACCTTCCAACAGAACTAAGTGGTGTGTCTTTAAGTATTGATGGACTCGCTTGTGGAATCAAATCTGTCAGCCAGAGCCAGATCATTTTTATTCCGCCTGTTTATATGTCAAGTGCGATAGCCGGTACTAGCTATCCGTTTGTTCTGAATAATAATGGAACCGTAATAAAAGGATATGTGGCTATAGTTCCGACGCAACCGGATATTTTTTCAATCAATAATATCGGGCCAGGAGGCCGAGCGGACGTCAAGAACGTGACCAATACTGTCCATCTATCTGAACCTTTCACTGTTACGACGATAAAGGTTAGAGGCGGGACTAGGGTGCCAACTATATTCAGAGTAAAGGTTACGGGCATTAAAAATGCGACGAGCTCCGTCTTGGGATTCAGAATTGGTAATCAGACCTTATACTCAAATTATGTTCTCGGAGAACCTGTGGAAATAGAACCGGGGATTTTCACTATTGATTTCACTGTTCCAGCGGCTTTGGATAACGCGGGTGATGTCCCAATAATTTTGGACGTAAATGTCGGCGGAACCACATTCTCATCCAGAATGCCGGACACCGGGCCTTATATGTTCTTCTTGTAGCGAAGGGGAAGAAGATACTTAATAAAGAAGGCGGGTGAGTACCCGCCTTTTTAATTTGCTTTTATATTATCAAAGCATAATGAAAGCTTATGTTTGCCTTGCCGAATACGTTATACTATCCTATATCTTTGTTCCAGACATGTTTGACTTGTCATTCGGTGGGAACAACCGCGCCTACCCTACTCTGTGCGCCAGCTATCATTAAAAGTATTACAGGAGAGTTCGTAAGATAATATGGCAGAAAATAAAGACGTATCAACAATGCGAGTTGGTTCGAAAGTGTGGAAAAACGGGACGATGGTCAATTGGGAAGATGCCCACATTCATGTCATGTCCCATGTCGTTCATTACGGATCCAGCGTTTTTGAGGGCATTAGATGCTATGCTAACTCGAACGGCTCGGCGGTATTTCGTTTGGATGAGCATTCCCAACGTCTTCTTAACTCTGCAAAGATCTATCGCATGACCCACTCATACTCGCGCGACGATCTATCAAATGCCATCGTTGAAACTATTCGTGAAAGCGGTCTTGAAGAATGCTATATACGCCCGGTCATATTTAGGGGTTTGGACGAGGCAAAACCTGCATTTGGTGTCAATCCTCTACCAAATCCTGTGGTGCTATGTAGCCGTCTCTGGGAATGGGGTAAATATTTGGGTGACGCCGCTCTCGATAGTGGTATTGATGTTTGCGTATCCAGTTGGACAAGGATCACGTCGAATTCGCTGCCCGCTATGGCGAAAGCAGGTGCGAACTATATGAATTCGCAACTCATAAAAATGGAGGCGATCCTTGGCGGGTTTGCAGAGGGTATAGCCCTTGATGACCGCGGCTATGTTTCAGAAGGCTCGGGGGAAAATCTTTTCTTGGTTTCCGACGGTAAACTGTTGACCCCACCACTCGGTGCGTCGATACTGCCCGGTATTACGCGAGATTCCGTCGTTCAGATCGCGCGCGACCTTGGCATAGAGGTTATCGAAACGACTGTTCAGCGTGCGGCACTTTATCTTGCCGATGAGCTCTTCTTTACCGGAACGGCCGCCGAGATAACGCCGATAAGATCGGTTGATCGAATAGAGATCGGATCCGGAAAGGCAGGGCCGATTACCAAACGTCTTCAGGATGAGTTTTTCAAGATCATTCGTGCCGAACGTCCCGCTCCCAACGGTGCGAAATGGCTTACCTATATAAATACGGGTGAGCAACTGTCAGCGAACATAAACAGTTAATGATGACACTGATACCTTAAAAGCGGCTCCGTTTGTTATAGTTTTTTTTTAACCGGCAAACGGAGCATTCTTATGTCCGAAAAAAACAACATCGTACCGCTCGGTTTTTCGCTGGAATCATCCGTCTTTATCTGCGGAGCCTTGGTCATGATCTATGAGATCACAGGCTCTCGGATCGTAGCACCGTATCTGGGCACATCGACCTATATATGGACAAGCCTTATAGGTGTGATCCTCGGAGCATTGAGCCTGGGCTATTGGATAGGCGGACGGGCGGCAGATAAGAATCCCAGTATACGTATTCTGGCATCGGCAATCTTCACGGCGGGCGGTCTTGTTTCTCTCACGATTCTTTCAAAAGATGTTCTGCTTCAGCTCATCTCCAGTACACCAATAGGCACAGAGTTCAAGTCGATCTTAGCCGCGGTGCTTATATTTGCCCCGGCAAGCGTGGCTCTTGGTTTTGTCATACCGTATGCGAGCAAGTTGCGCGTTGTATCTTTGGATATGACAGGCAGGACGGTTGGGCGGCTCTACGCTCTCTCGACGATCGGGAGCATCGTGGGGACATTTCTTGCCGGATTCGTCCTTATTCCTTTTGTTGGGAGCGTTAGAACGCTTTATCTGATCGCGGCCAGCCTTTTTCTCGTTTCTTTTCTTCTAGCGGGACTTTCCTTTACCCGGGTGAAGTCCGCTTTCCTTCTTATTTTTGTTATTGGCATTGCGTCCGGTGAAGCCATCACCCTATCTCTTTCGCGAGCGAACAACCTTTTCGATGTTGACACCGAATACAGCCGCATCCGTGTCTTCGATACGACCTATCCTGTAAATGGAAGAAAGATCAAGGCACTTTCTACTGATCCGGCTACACTGCAATCTGCATCATATCTTGACAGCGAAGAACTTGTGCTTGCCTACACGCGGTTCTATCATCTGGCACATTTTTATTCACCGGAAATGAAAAAGGTGCTTATGATCGGTGGAGCGGGATATTCATTTCCGAAAGAGTTTTTGCGTGAATATCCAAAGGCGGAAATGGACGTCGTCGAGATAGACCCGGGTATGACCGCCATAGCAAAAGAACATTTCGGCTTGCGCGAAGATCCGCGCTTGCAAATATTTCATGAGGACGGTCGTGTGTTCCTCAATAACGCCCCGCGCCGGACCTATGACGTTATCATGATGGATGCCTTCGGTTCGCTTTTCACTGTTCCGTTCCAGTTGACGACTGTCGAAGCCGTCAGACATGTTCACGGCGTTCTGAAGGATGACGGAGTGGTCATCTTTAATATCGGCTCTGCCGTCAGTGGTGATTCAAGCCAGTTCCTTAAGGCAGTTCTCGCAACTTATCGCCAGGTTTTCCCTGCTGTCCATATATACAAGGTTGACATGAATGCCGACAACGAACGCTTGCAAAACTTAATGATAGTTGCCGTTAAAAAACTCGAAACGGAGCCTGTTTTTGAGATCGAACAAAAGAATGCGTCATTGCTAGCTCATAGATATAGCGATCCTATCAACATAGACCGGCCGGTTATCACAGACGATCTCGCTCCGGTGGAACGATACCTTTCAATAGCTCACGCCGCCGCATCAAACAAATAAAGCCAATGTAAATTGGCTCCAAAAATATTCATTTAACTGTTCAGCAACGTTTGGGTCGCGTCAGTAAAGCCCTTGGCCGAACTGCTCAGTTCCAAATGATCCGATTCCGTTCAGGCGAAAGCTGAATACTATTCGGTTCTCATTCCTCGCACCTACGTTGAAGGTATAATACTGAAGAGCGACGCCGCAGCAGTTACCGGAATAACCTATGGTGTAAAGCGAGCTTATGCGTGAGGAAAGGCCGGTGGCACGCCGATTCTCAAAATCGAAGAAGACAGAAGCACCGCCGTAAAGGCCTTTGTTTCTGTCACCTATAAAGATCGACGGACTCCATTGCGAACCGCGCAGGGTTCCCGGCTCTTTTCCGGCGGCATTGGCGTATTGTGCCAGCGAGGGAACCAAAGTTATCGCTCTCGTGTAATAGAACGTCTGAAAAAACTTTAAGAGCCGCGTGTCATAGCCTACTGTGGCAGAAATGGCCCTGAGAGCATCTCCATTCATGCTTACGTCCGCTCTGGTATTAAAAAAGATCGTCCGCTGCGGCCGATATGTCATATCTATCGCGAGCGGTGAAAATCGCCTCGGCACACCGCCAAACGTGTAAAATCCGAGGGCCGTTATCGGCTGGATCTGATTTCTTTGTCCGGGGATCAACGCTCCGCCAAAGGTCTTATCAAAAAAGTACTTTCCTCTGACTGTTAGATTAAATATCTCATACGGCTGGACCGAAGCTGTCGTGTCTGCGTCACTGCCGGTTGCGGATTCTCGAAGTCTCTGCTGTGCCTCATCTGTTACTGCCTCTGCATACTTCCGCGTGTAGATCCGGTTTATCACTCCGAATTCCAGTTCGTTGGTATCAGCGATCGTGTCCAATTGGTCAAATCGGATTATCCTGTTGAAATTATCAACGCCTTTTATATATCGGTAAGTGGCGTATGTCTCTATGACGTGACGGAATTTGAAAGCATCATTCTTTCCGTAAAAATTCTTTGCAAGAGCAACGGGACGAACGTCAAACTCAAACTCACCGTACTTTCTGAGGATGTCGGCTCCGACGACCTGCCGCATGTCGTTGAAGGAATCGGAATAATATGTCGCCCTGACCGCTCCGCTCAGAGTGAAATTGACATACTTGGTCTGGATCGGCAAGGTCAGCTGCGGGTAAACATCCAGTCGCTGACCGAGCATTGGAGAAACGATCGGGTCACTTCCTGTAGTAGCCTGATACGCCGCAAGATCATCTACCTCGTCCCGGCGGGAAACACCTTCCGCACTTGCCTTGAATGAAAAATACAGCGGCTTAAAGAATGACAGTCTTGAAGGGCGTTTCTCAAAATTCACGCTCGGAAGATTCTTTGTCTTTATTCGAACATTCTCGATCGCGATCTGTTGCGAGCGAAAAAGCAGGTTCAGCGTGTAATTGTCCCAGCTTTTGTTGACGAAAGCCTGTGACACCTCGATCGGCGAGATGATCTGCTGAATTCCATCGGAAAAGACCTGCCTGAAAGCCAAGTTTGACGTGAGTCGAACATCTACTGCGGCGGTGAAACCGTTAGAGAAATAATGAACGCCGTCAGCAAATACAACCGAACCGCCCTGATCTGGATGATCTGCACTTTCCTTTTTGCCAAAGATGCGATCCTTTACGGCATAAAAGCCAAAGTTAAAATACGAACGTGAATTCGCCCTTGTCCTAATATCAGCACCGTACCCGATTCCTCGCGAAGTATATAGATCTGTTCGGAAAGTTACATCTGCAGAACGGCCAAGCGTCTGAAAATATGCACCTGAAAGACGTAAACCTTTGTTGCGGGAATAACCGACCGTCGGAGTAAGAAATCCGCTGACGCGGTCATCTTCTTTTATCGGCAAAGATGCGAACGGTACAGGGACAAGCGGCACATCGCTTAGCTGAAACTTAGCGTTTTTCAGCTTAATCGTCTCATTGCGTTTTATCCGCGCTTCATCAGCGGTGAATGACCAGGTCGGAACCGCTTCGTCGCAGGCGGTGAATTTGCCTCGCGTAACTACAACTTCAGTCAGCGATGTACGCTCAACACGATCTGCCGAAAAATAGATAATGCTGCCGTCAGCAGTTCGGTTAGTAAAGCCTGTGGAATTCTCAAAAACACCAAGCTTAGTTCTGTAATTCCAGTCTGCCCGCGAACCTGTGATACGCTGGTCGTCCCCCTGATCGAATACCACGTTTCCCTCAGCCAACATCCGGTTCTGTGCTTCGTAGATCGTTATCTTGTCCGCCTGCATCCTATAAATGCCGTATCGGACATCTACATCGCCCGAATGAGAAATAATGCGTTTCCCTTCTTCTCCTTCAACCGTGTGCGTTCTGGAATAGACAACGAGTTCATCTCCACCGCCTTCGGCTTCAAACGTAGGACGTTTTCCTTTGGGCGGCGTGAGGTCCTGTTGGGCAGAGACAGGATTGACATTCGGCGTGTCGGTGATCGGGTTTGCTACCTGGCGATCGACAGGATTGGTCTGCTGGCCATCAATGACAGAAAACAGCAATAAATGCAGCAGTATCAGTAAAGTTATCCTATGAGAACGCATCAGTTAACTCGTTTTTATAATCTTTGATGCTAACACGAAACCTGATTAACAATAAAGCTTGTGTTAGACTACGTTTTTCACCACAGGCAGCATTAAAATGGCTAAGAAAAAGGTTCTTATTGTCGAAGATGAAGAGATGATGCGTTCCATCCTTCGGCGTTTGCTCGAAAAAGAAGGCTATGACGTGCTTTCCGCCGACAGCGCCGAGGCAGCATTGGTCATTTTCAGCGAAACTGACGTTTCCGTTACCCTGACCGATATTAAAATGGCAGGAATGAACGGCATTCAGCTGCTGGACAATATCAAATCAGTTGACGCAGACGCTCTGGTCATAATAATGACCGCTTTTTCGTCTGTTGATTCGGCTGTCGCCGCGCTCCGCAAAGGGGCGTACGATTACATAACCAAACCTTTCGTTAACGAAGAACTGGTCAAAACCGTCAATAATGCGATCATTCAGCATAGCTTGTTTCGCGAAAATCGTGCTCTGCGCCGTGAGCTGAGCCGCCATTACTCTTTCCCGGAAATGATAGGAAACAGTGAAAGTCTGCGTTCGGTGTTCGCATTGATCGAAAAGGCAGCAGATACGAATACGACCGTTCTGATACGCGGAGAAAGCGGTACGGGAAAGGAACTTGCGGCTCGGGCTCTTCATTTTGGCAGCTCACGCGCAGAGAAGAATTTTCTCGCAGTCAACTGCGGAGCATTACCGGAATCACTTCTGGAATCAGAGCTGTTCGGACATAAGCGAGGTTCTTTTACAGGTGCCGTCGCCGATAAGACCGGACTTTTCCGCTCAGCCGAAGGCGGTACGATATTCCTGGACGAGATCGGCGAGATGTCGCTCAATCTACAGGTAAAACTGCTCCGTGCGCTTCAAGAACGCGAGGTGACGCCAATAGGTTCATCCGTTTCAGAGAGATTTGATGCACGAATAATAGCCGCGACCAACCGCGACCTCGAGGCCGAGGTGACCCAAGGTAGATTTCGTGAAGATCTTTATTACCGCCTGAATGTGATAGATATGAAACTGCCGTCGTTGCGTGATCGCCGGGACGACATACCGTTGCTCGTCAGGTATTTTATTGGGAGAACGGCAAGAGGCCATGACCGTCCCGTCAAAGAGATAGACGATGCGGCAATCAATATTCTTTCCGGCTATGATTGGCCCGGGAACATCCGCGAACTTCAGAACGTAATAGAACGTGCCTTCATTCTCAGCGATTCTAAAATATTTCCCGCTGACCTGCCGGAA
>JAHBSH010000086.1 GCA_019639215.1 Acidobacteriota bacterium | reverse complement strand
TGCCAGATTCTCTGACCTGACGGCGGCAATTATCTCATCGGCGTTCATGCCTGAGAGCATCGTTATGCCGGATTTTGCCCCAACGCCCTGTACGGCGATCAGTTTGAGAAAAAGATCGCGTTCGCGGGCAGACCTGAAACCGAAAAGCTGAATGGCATCCTCACGGACGTGGGTGTAGATGCGAAGCTGAACGTCAGAACCGATCTCGCCGATCTCGTAAAAAGTGGTCAGCGGTATCGACACCTCATAGCCTACGCCGCCGACATCTATGATGACGGAATTAGTATGTTTTTCGAGGAGTTTTCCGGAAAGAAAGCCTATCATTTATCGAGTGTCGCGCGTAGTTGACGACATAGCATGATCTACTGCCTGAATCGCAAATTGTAGTTCAAACAGAGCCTCGGGGCAACGCTTACTGCCATATTGGTCATCAAGTATTCGCAATTTTGATTTAGAAACTTTGCCATTGATGCTATAAAATTTTACTAATTGATGAAATCTGAAAAGATCTCACAACTAACGACCAACCGGCTGAGCATCTATCTAAGATGCCTGAAAGAGCTTGCGGGCGAGGGACAGACGTCAGTTTCTTCAGACTCGCTGGCAGACCGCTTTCACCTAAATTCCGCACAGATCAGAAAAGACCTTGCCTATTTCGGCGAATTCGGCATTCGCGGTGTTGGTTATGACATAGCTTTGCTTCGCGACCACATTATCAAGATATTGGGGCTGGACCGCAGCTATAATCTGGCAATAATCGGTGCAGGGCGGCTTGGGTCGGCTGTGGTGGATTATGAAGCTCTCCGGCTTTCCAGCTTTCACGTAAAGGCGCTTTTTGACGTAGATCCGAAAAAGATAGGGAAAAAAGTTGGCGGCATCGTTATATCCGACCTAAAAAACTTTCAGTCTGTCGCAAAAAAAGTTAATATAGATATAGCAGTCATCGCTGTTCCGGCACACGCTACGCCGGACGTATTTGAAAAGATAAAAAAAGCCGGGATAAAAGCTGTGCTGAATTTTGCACCGGTCAGGCTCAACGCGGACGACGAAATGAGGGTCAGGTCGCTGGATGTGACATCCGGCTTGGAAAACCTCTCTTATTTTCTGACAGAACGGCCGCAAACCGGTGAGAGGTCAAAACCCGCAGGAAAAGCCCGCAGGTCAAAGGAATGATCATTTTGAGGTAAAATTATATGCAGTACACGGGAATAATAAAACGATTGGTTCCATTTTTTCTGACCTTTGCCGTAGGTTTGCTTGTGGCAAGTTTCTTTGTTCCGCTTTCCTTCCCCAGCCTTAGCGGGCTGAGAATGAAAGCCGAAGAAAGACGTTCGAGGATAGAGCGAATGCGTTACGGCAGACATGAAGTGATGCGTGAAAATCGCCAGCTAAAAGAAGAGGTCATTAGGCTGAGAGAACGCGTTGCCGAAATGGAATCAGGCAAAGGCTATGTCCGCTATAGCGAACTGCCTTCGATCCCGATGAACACCGTCACTGAGGAAGTTCAGGGAAAAAGAAAGGATCGTAAGCCGAGGCATCCTAGACATCCGAAACACGAGATTCACGAATAAAGGAATAAACGGGATCTTTTATTAGGCCACAGGTTAACGCCAACAGCAGTTTGTGTTAATCTGTGGTTTCCTTTTTAGAGATAATTTTAGGGCAATTTATGTCACTTTGCCGTGCAAACTACGCAACTTTGGTCTTAGCCGCAACATTTGCGGTTGGTGTGGCGTCTTCACATTTTGTTTCATCGCAGATGGGTATAATTACAGGTTGCACCGCAAATACAACTTCCGGCCAGGGCAGTGGACGTAGTTCCCTGCCTGAAACTTATGGGATGAAAATATTGGAAACCGTATCTGATGACTCAAACTCATCGTCGGCAGCACATAAGCCGTTTAAGACTACCTTTCTGCCCAAACCCGGATATACTGATGAAGCCAGAATAAACGGCGTTCAGGGAGACGTAGTTTTAAGAGTGACTTTTCTGGCAAGTGGCGATATCGGCGAGGTCGAGGTACTGAAAGAGCTTCCCGACGGCCTGACTGAAAAAGCGATTGACGCCGCAAGGAAGATAAAATTCGAGCCTAGAGAAGATAATGGTGTGAAGAAATCCGTAATCAGGAGTATTTCGTATAGTTTTACAATATATTGATGGACGAGAGCGTAGCACGAAAACTTATAGTCGAGATCGGTAAGCTGCTTTATGAACGCAGCTATGTTGTTGCGTCTGACGGCAACGTGAGCATTCGCCTGGACGAGAAAACTGTCTTGGCGACTCCGACGATGACCTGCAAAGGTCGTATGACCGAAGACTGCCTTGCGCTGACGGACATGGACGGCAAACCGCTTTCGGACAAACGGGCATCGTCCGAACTGGCGATGCACCTTTTGATATACAAGATGCGGCCGGACGTAAAAGCCGTCTGCCACGCGCATCCGCCGCACGGAACGGCATTCGCGGTCGCGGGCCTCGCCATCGACCAGCCGATATTGTCAGAAGTGATATTGACGCTCGGCTGTGTGCCGCTGACAGCGTACGGAACGCCTTCGACTAACGAGCTGACCGAGGCGATGAAGCCTTACGTTGCGCATCACAACGCTCTGCTGATGGCAAATCACGGTGCGGTCGCATACGGTGACGATCTGTGGCAGGCTTTTGACCGTTTGGAAACGCTGGAACACACGGCGAAGATCGCAATCTTGGCAAAAGCACTCGGCGGTGCCAACGACCTGCCCAAGGACGCTATCGAAAAGCTTATAAATATAAGAGAAAAAGCGGGTTATTTGCGTGAAAACGCCCGATGCCAGTCGTGCGGCTATCTCCACGATGTAGGGATAACTTGCGATATGGACGTCAGCTACCCTGAAACAGAAACAGCCAACGGCCAAAAGATATCGCTCTCACGCGAAGAGTTGATCGAGCTTTTGAGCAGAGCGGCGAATATGGGTTAAACTGGTTCGAGTTTTTAGAAAAATTTACCACAGAGAGCACAGAGATCTATTAATGATATATTTCGGTTCTCTCCGAGTTTCTCGGTTCTCAGTGGTTGGATAAATCAGGAGTAAAACTAAATGCAGGAAGCATTAGGAATGGTAGAGACCAAGGGTCTCGTGGCAATGATCGAGGCAGCCGACGCAATGGTAAAAGCGGCTAACGTCCAGTTGGTCGGTTATGAAAAGATCGGTGCCGGTTTTGTGACCGCGATAGTCCGCGGCGACGTTGCCGCCGTAAAAGCCGCGACCGATGCCGGTGCAGCTGCCGCCCGCCGCGTTGGCGAACTGGTCAGCGTTCACGTCATCCCGCGTCCGCACTCGAGTGTTGACGAGCGTTTGCCGGTCGTTATCAAGTAGGCAGTCGGCTGAAGGCAGCAGACGGTCAAGTCCGCCTTTTCTGCCAACCGCAAACTGCCAACCGCTAACCTTCTATGATAATAGGACGCATTTTAGGCACGGTCGTATCGACCCAAAAGGACGAGCGCCTGCAAGGTAAAAAGCTGCTCATCGTCCGTCCCATCAATCTTGACGGAACGGACCAGAGCGGCTATGTCGTTGCCGTTGATACGGTCGGTGCCGGCTTTCACGAAAAGGTCATCGTCGTTGGCGGCTCATCTGCCCGTCTTGCCGAAGGCAATAAGGACTGTCCTGTTGATTCGGCAATAATCGGTGTCGTGGACACCGTTGATCTCACCTAGAACCGCTCGTGGTAAATAGATCTATGAGAACCCTCTCTATCTTATTCATTCTCTTGCTTTGTGTAAGCGGCCTGCTGGCTCAAACAACTGAGCCTGTTGCGGAAAAGACCACAAAACAAAAGCTTATAGAAGAATTGATCGCTGTTTCGGGCGGTGCATCTGAGTTTGAGAAAGAGTTTCGGTCAGGGATGTCAGACCAACGGGACGACATGATAGACGGAATGGTCGAAAGCTTAGCCGGGATATTGGTCACTCTTGATGAAGAAGGCGATAGTGACGCTTTTCGCAAAACACTCAGAGAAAAGGCAACGGTGACGGTCGATCGCATGATCGACCGAATCCATAAAGAGATCGATTATGGTAAGTTCGCTGCCACTTTCGTTTCGCGTCATTATGAAGAGAATTATACCGAAGACGAATTAAAAGAGATCTTGACCTTCTATCGAACTCCGACAGGAGAAAAGTCTCTAAAACTGGCGACATCTCTTTACAAAGATCTGATCAGATCTGTCGATGTAACCCTGATGCCAAAAGTTAAGGAAATAGCGGAAGAAGAAGGAAAGAAATTTGCCGCTGACATCCTGAAAGATATAGATCTGGATGATGACGACGGAACCGATACCGTCTAGAAAGTCATTTTTACTTGATCGATCCTTTATCCGATATGATCGGTTCCGATAAACAAAATACCGCTCTTACAGTCATCCGGGTTTTGCTCGCGGCGGTGATGTTCATACACGGAGCAGCGAGGATATCTAACGGAACGGTGGGCGGTTTTGGAGAATATCTGGGTTCGCAGGGTTTTCCGCTTGGGTTCTATATCGCGTGGGCGATAACGCTTTTTGAACTGATCGGCAGCGTGATGCTGGCAGTAGGTTTTTACACATGGATCATCGCGTTGGCATTTGCTTTGCAGCTGCTTGCGGGCGTTTATATGATCCATTGGAAAGAAGGCTGGTTTGTCGTAGGAGCAGGCCGCAACGGAATGGAATTCAGCTTTGTGCTGATAGTTTCGCTTCTGACGATTGCATACGCGACCTACAAACGTCCGGGAAGATAATGCAGATAGCACGCGTCATCGGTACTGTGGTCTCAACCGCGAAGAACGAAGCTCTTCACGGCCGAAAGATGCTTATTGTTCAGACGTTGGACGCCGACCTGAACGACAAGGGCAAACCGATGATCGCTCTGGATGCGGTCGGTGCGGGCGTTGGCGAACTCGTATTCTGGTGTCGCGGCAAAGAGGCATCTTTTCCTTTTAAGCGTGACGAAACGCCGACAGACTGCACTATCGTCGGCATAATAGATTCTGAAAAGCATGTGACACGAAGGTCATAGGAGATAACGGTTTTCATAAGACATATATTCTGTTTAACCAGCCAATGTTAATAGCTCGCGTCATAGGCAATGTTGTAGCAACGCAAAAGAACCAGCGTTATGAGGGTTCGCGGATAATGCTCTGCCGCCAGATAACGCCCGAGGGCGAAGACATGGACTATACATGTCTTGCTCTTGATTCGGTAAACGCGGGCGAAGGTGACACTGTTATCATCGTACAGGAAGGCTGGGGAGCATCGACCGCATCGACAGGCAAACCCGGAGCAGCAATAGATTCGGCAATAGTCGGCGTCGTGGATAAGATCGAATTGCTTTAGAGTCTTTATATATCTAACAGTTGTCAGTTTTTGAGTTATAAGTTTTTAGTTGGACTACGAATTAAACTAGCAACTTTTAACTGATCAACTATTAACTGTTAGCATCAAAGACAGTGCGGGAGATGCCAATTCTCTTCCCGGACTAACAGTTGTCAGTTTTTGAGTTATTAGTTTTTAGTTGGACGCAACTCAAACTAGAAACTTTTAACTAATTAACTACAAACTGTTAGGAAATAAAGTTATGACAAAGAGTATTGCTCTGGAAAAAGCTATAAAGTTTGCTCTAAGGATAATAAAACTCTATAAATACCTTACCGAGGAGAAGAAAGAGTTTATCCTAAGCAAGCAATTACTGCTGTCAGGAACACATGTAGCAAAGTATGTAAAAGCGGCGACTGTTGCCGAAAATCGTTCTACTTTCAGCTCTAATATGTTCAAAGGAATGCAGATGGCCTCGGACGCAGAGCTATGGCTGTTTCTGTTAAATGAGGGTGAATGGCTCGAAGACAACTATTACCGGTCGGTTAACGAAGATTGTGTTGAGATGATCAAAATAACTTCACGTATCGCAAAAACATCCAGAGACAATGACTGAACTTTCAGCGATAAAAATAGCACTTGATGACATTGCCGCCCGGCTTGATCGGCTTGAGGCTTCACAGGCAATGCCGAAAAGATCGTTAAATTCTCATCCGTCAATGGAGAAGTTCGCCATTGCTGAGGCGATAGCGGATGAGATATTTGCTGCAAAAGGCAAAGAAAAGGCCTGTACGTTCGAGCCGAACGACAAGCCTTGTGATCACTGTTCGATGTGCAGTTCCCGAGGGTTCTGACCTAGTTGGTCGGACGCCTCAGCGAATTTGCATCGCCAACCGTCGGAGCCTGTTTAGCACCTTCTTCGGCCTGAAAATACGGCTCTTCCTTAAATCCAAGCAAACCTGCCGTCAGCACAGCCGGGAAAGAATTTCGCGTCGTGTTGTAATCCCTTACAGCGTCATTAAAGTCGATACGTGCTGTATTTATCCGATTCTCGGTTCCTGAAAGTTCGTTCTGAACCTGCATAAACGCCTCGCTCGAACGAAGCTGCGGATAACTTTCGTTCAGGCTCAGCAAACGGCCGATCGTTCCGCCAAAGCTGTTGTTGGCATCGATAACTGCCTGACGCTGTTCAGGTGTTTTGTCGCCGCCTTCTGCCTGTCCCGGAGCCTGTGTAGCGTTCAATAATCGCGAACGGGCATCTGCGATCTGTCCGAAAACTTCCTGTTCCTGTACGCCTGACATCTTCGCCGTTTCTACCAGATTCGGGATCAGGTCAGCACGCCGCTGCATGGCGCTTTCAACGTTTGACCACTTCCCTTTTACATTTTGCTGCTTGGCTGTCAGCTCGTTATAGCTACAGCCGCTAAGGCCAATGGCCGCAAACAATGCAATTCCCAATAATATCGCTCTTTTCATATTCTTCTCCTTCTGTCCTGTCAGAGGCTGATATACATATAAAATATTCTGCTATCTTACCACTTCTTATGCTAAAAATTACTGATCTTTTACCTTTGCTTCGTCAATGGTCCTGATCACTTTTTCTATCTGTTCCAAATACGAGCCAAAGAGTTTATTTGCTTCGGCCTCATCTATTTTTTCTACATAATCATTTCTCCGCAGAGCAAGGATACGGTCAAAAGGTTCCGGATCCAATCCAAAATATTTCTCCGCACGGGCCAGTATCTCCGGCTTGGTAACGGGCGGTTCGACGCCAAAGAGCAGCAGCGATGCCGCCAGCAATGCCGAAAAACTTGTCAGACTTTCGCCCATCAGGCGTTTCAGGCCTTCGGATGTTTCTGATGCCGGAATATACTGGCGGCGAAGCAGAAGCAGCTTGCTGCGAAGTTCGTATTCGATCTGATGACGGAGAAAATCGTCATGGACCTCAACGCCCGCCAGAACATCAGGCCCGTAAAGCACCTTGTGTGCCTTTTGCATCTGATGAAACTCTATCGGAAAAACATCGGCTCCACCACGTATCTCATCGACCGTGAAATAGACCGGAACAGGATGGCCGAGCTTGTGCCATTCGCGAACACATGCGTTCGCCTCGCGAAGATCGGCAGGTTTGATGTGATCCAACGCAATGAGAATGTTGTAATCAGAACGCTGCTGTATAAAATCGCCCGCCGCTGCCGAACCGTAAAGGATCACAGACACAAGATTTTTGCCGTGTGTCGCCTTTAGATCGTCAATGAATGGTTGAAAATGTTCTCTCATCTCAAGAATAGCTCCCGGCAAAACATGCCGGATGTAAAATTTACCAGTCGCCTCCGGCACCGCCGCCGCCGAAATCGCCGCCGCCGCCAAAGCCTCCCCAATCAGAGCCTCCGCTGCCCCAGTCACTGCTTCCCCATGAAGAATCGCTGGATGAACCGCCTGATCCGCCAAGTATGATCCATGGCAGGACGCTGCCGCCTCCGCCGCCAAATCCGCCTCCGCCCCAGCGGTCATGGTCATCTTTGCTCTTTCCGCCCTTTTGCCGGTTACCTGCCCAGACCATCAACACGATAAAAAGAATAATTACCAGACAGCAAAATACTGAGCTCCATGAAACCGGTGATTCTGATGACCGCCTCGTCGATGTAGGAGCCTGAGCAGGCGGAGCGGTGCCGTCATGGTGCGATTGATAGGTCTGAATATACGCCTCGACCGTGTCATTTATGCCTTTCGCATAGTCTCCCTTTCGAAATTCGGGCACCAGAAAACGCCGCTGAAGATTGCCGACAACACCGTCCGGCAATTCGTCCTCAAGGTCTTTACTGACGTGTGTGAAATATTTACGGTCGTCGATCGCAATGAAAAGCAAGGCACCCGGATTGTCATCAGCAGTAGAACCGATGCCCCAGCCGCGTGAAACGGCTAGCGAATAGTCGAAAATATCGCGGTCACCCGTCGTCTTTACGACCGCAACGGCTATTTCAACGCCCGAATCCGTCTTGAAATTACGCAACCGTTGTTCAAGATTGCTTTTGGTCGCGGCATCGATCACGCCTGCATAATCGTTGACATGGCCTGTCGGAGCCGGCAGCGGCGATTCATTTATTGACGCCGTTCGCTGGCCAAAGGCGTTGCCTGCCGCAGCAAAACAGAGTAGAGCCGCAAGCAATGGATACAAAAATATTGTTCGGGACCGTTGTCTCATTAAAAAAATTCTATGCCGATAATTGTGTCAGATATAAAAGAAATACGAAAGTTTAGATGCTGAAGTTCCGTGGAGCCGATTTTTTCACCTCAACTATCTCAGCACGGAAAAGCCGCAGCACTTTACGAACTTCGGGCAGCGACCGTGCATATTCTGCAAGCTGTTCCGGCGTCGGGTCAGGCGGCAGAATTATCGGTTCTGCGGGGCCTTCGTCGTCAAAAACGGGCGGAGCAAAAGCGGCAAGATCGCGGGCACGAGCTTCGGCGTCTATGACACGTTCGCTGGGCCGTTCGGCAAGAAGCGACCTGACGATCTGTTGAATGCCCGGTATCTGTGTGTTCGTTTCGCCGTTCTGTTCAAGTTTTTCCTCATACGCGTCGTCAAGCCGGGCGTCTTCGTAATGCTCAAGTTCGGCAGCTGAACGCTGAGGGAGCTTTGACGGCAGATCGCCGACAAATGAAAGATCGACCGCGGGCGGCTGATCACTAGGCGGCGGTTCTTCGACCGGAGGAGCATCTTCCCAAGGCGGACGATCTTCCCACGGCGGTGGTTCAGGCAATGAAGGTTCTTCCGGCGGCTCGGGCAAAGGACGCTCAGGCGGCGGCAGATCTTTCTTGGGCTTTGGCGGATCGGGATCGGCCGGACGCGGTGGAGGCTCAGAATTTAAAGTTTTTTTTTCCGCGATGGCAGGTGCAGCCGAGCGAACGGCTGCCTCTGTCTTTACCGGCGATTGCTCACCACCGGTAAGAGCGTTGAGGCGTTCGAGAAGCTGTTCAACGGCGACGAGCCGACGCATTTCAGCCATTTTCACAAGGCCGAGTTCGAGCGTGATGCGCGGCTGTGTGGAATCTTTGAGCTTTGATTCGGTCTCGGCGATAGAGTTAAAGAACCGCACCAGATCGGAACCGGAAAGCGGTTCGGCAAGAGCGGCGAGATCTGCTTTGGAAACAGCCGCCGAACCGAGCAGTTCGTCATCATCACCGGCGACCTTATAGACTGTCAGATCGCGTATAAGCGAAAGCAGATCGCGGCAAAAATTGCGGAGATCGCGGCCCGTTGCGACCATTTCATCAACTATCTTGAGCGAGGCTTTCGGCTCGTTGTCTATCAGCGAACGGACGACCGCGATAAGCGTATCGGACGATGTCATGCCGAGAGCATTGATAACGTCCTGAACGTCGATCGCCTCGCCGGAAAAACTGATCACCTGATCGAAATTTGACTGGGCATCGCGCATCGAGCCTTCGCCCGAACGCGCGACCTCGTTCAGGGCCGCATCGGTTATCTTTACACCCTCGGCATCGGCTATCAGCCGCAGACGGTCAAATATCTTTTGCCGCGAGATGGTGCGGAAAAGGAATTCCTGACAGCGCGAGGTTATCGTTTCGGGAACTTTGTGCAGCTCGGTCGTTGCCATGATGAAAACGACGTTCGGCGGCGGTTCTTCGAGCGTTTTCAGCAGGGCGTTGAAAGACGAGGTCGAAAGCATGTGGACCTCATCTATGATGAATATCTTGTTGCGGTCGCGAGCCGGTTTTACGTTGATGCCGTCCAGGATGATGTCACGGATCTTATCGACCTGCGTGTTAGACGCGGCGTCAAATTCCAGCACGTCAATGGAACGGCTCTCCGAAATTTCCAGACACGACGGACATTGATCGGCGTCGGTCGTTTTGCACGGAAACGCGGTCGGTTTTTCTGCCTTGTGACAGTTCAGAGCCTTTGCCAAAAGCCGCGCAGACGTAGTTTTGCCCACGCCGCGTGCCCCGGAAAACAAATATGCGTGGTGCAGGCGGTCATGCTCTATTGCGTTGCGCAGCGTCTGCGTAACGTGTTCCTGGCCGGTGACCTCGTCAAAAGCCTGCGGCCGCCATTTTCGGGCGATGACCTGATAAGACATGAATGTAAATTGTAAATCGGAACGCGGGAATAGTCCAAAGTCAGAAGAAGACAAGGAGAGGGGGAGAGAGGGAGAAAAGGAGATAGGGAGACAAGGAGCGTTTACGACATCAAAGGCGGAAACCCGACCGGTAGGGAGGGTGTATTCCTGTTTTGTTTTTAACGCTTAGGCGGTCAAAGACCGCCGCTAAACCAAAATATTCTTACGCAGCAGAAAGGTTTTTGCGGCTCGCCGCCATGATGTGCGAAAAAAAACTCCCCGCCTTGGTTAAGGCGGGGTGGCAGCCGTTTCGGCTGACGGGGTGGTTCGTAATGAATCCGTGATCAGAAACCTGAAAACCGCCCGATTACACAGGCAGTTCTGACAATGTTTACTCCGCATTTTTATACCGAGATACCATTTAACTGACGTTATTTTCTGTAGTTCAGGGAAAGAAAAAAGAAAGGCTTCAGACTTAACCGCAACACAGGATGAAATTGCTGCCGTTGCTCGATTCCTCGCCTAGCGGAGTTCACAACTCAAACCTTGTGCGAAGCCTGAAGCCGAGTTATAGAATAGCGAAAGGCGGCGGAAATATAAAGTTCACAAGACAAAACTTTGCCTTATTGACAGTCCGCCGCTTCTAGTCTAAGGATTTCGCGGGACGTATTCGACACATCGGCAAAATTCATCGTTTATCCAATCACAGTTAGGCGGTTCTGTTCGGGCACAATCCTTGGCATATTTTATGAGGAAATAAAGCCCGACGGCGGCTCCGACAGCGACCGCCACAACAAGCAGCGTCTTTTTGGTTGACCAGCCCTTTTTCTTATTCGGGTCGTCACGCTTGCGGTTGATAGCGTCCGCCTTTGCGGGATCAAAGACCGCTGATTCTTCTGCGATCTTTTTGGTCTGTTCCTCAACGGCCTTTTTCATATCGGGCCGTGATGAGGTTTTTTCATCTGCTGCGGCAGATGTCTTTTCCGGCGAACTTGGCCCGCTCTGTGCCAGATTGGCAACAGGAAATGAAATGAAGGTAAAAAGCACTGAAAAAAGTGTAAAAACGGCCAGAGGGATCTTGGGCATGAGGTAAATCTCCTTACAAAAAATATTCTGTCTTTTTCCCTAAATTGTGAGGTAGGAACGAGGTCAGTATAACGGTAAATTATGCCAAGATAAACATAATTTTTGTAAAGAATTGTAAGAAAGCCCCGGCTGATGTGCCGAGGCTTTTTCGATAGGATGGCGGAAAGGGTGGGATTCGAACCCACGGTACCCTTTTGAGGTACACAGCATTTCCAGTGCTGCCAGTTCAACCACTCCTGCACCTTTCCGCATTAAATTTTCAAATTCGAGACCCAAGCCGGAACCGGTTGATGTTCCAGATGTCTGTAGCAATTCCGCTCTTTATTCTACGACCTCTTCCACGACAACTTCTTCTTTCACGACGGCTGCCGGTTCGTCATCGCCGGAAAGCCAAAGGTAGAAAAATCCTGCAAGCAATGCGCCTAGTATCGGCGCCACCCAGAAAAGCCATAGCTGCGACATACCCCAACTGACGCCTTCGAGGGCAAGTATCAAAGCCGGGCCGGTGCTGCGTGCCGGATTGACCGACGTGTTCGTCACCGGTATCGAGATCAGGTGGATCAGCGTCAGGCAAAGCCCGATCGCTATCGGGGCAAAACCTTTCGGAGCGAGCCGATGCGTTGACCCTAAAATGACGATCAGGAAAAAGAACGTCATCACTACTTCGCAGACAAAAGCAGCAAGAGCAGTGTATCCGCCGGGCGAGCCGTCAGAATTAGCACCGTAACCATTTGCCGCAAAACCGCCAGCCATCAGCTGATCGCCGGTCAAACCGGTCTTTCCGCTGGCAATAACATATAGAATGCCCGCCGCAGCGATCGCTCCCAGAACCTGTGCAACGATGTAAGGCAAAAGCTCATTTGTCGGAAAACGCTTTCCGGCCCACAGCCCAAACGACACCGCAGGGTTGAAATGTCCGCCGGAAATGTGGCCAAGGGCATAAGCTCCGGTCAGAACCGTAAGGCCGAACGCCAGCGATACACCGGCAAAGCCGATCCCCGTAGTGGGAAAACCCGCCGCCAAAACTGCGGCTCCGCATCCGCCCAACACAAGCCACAACGTTCCGATAAATTCCGCCGTTAGTTTTTTACTTAAAGGCATGTCAAATGTCTCCTGTTTTGTTCAAAAAGGGAGGAAAAGACGGCTCTGTGTACGTCTCTCTATTAACTTCTCAAACAACCGGATCCTGTATAAGCGATCAGGCAGATCATAGTCCGCTTTTGCGGACACGATACACAGACCTCATTATTCAGTGAAAATTTGTGTGGCGGAGAGGGTGGGATTCGAACCCACGGTACCCGTTAAGGCACAACAATTTTCGAGACTGCCCGATTCAACCACTCTCGCACCTCTCCGCGAATTTCTAATGAT
>JAHBSH010000085.1 GCA_019639215.1 Acidobacteriota bacterium | reverse complement strand
ACCTCTACATCTCGGCATCATTAACGGCAAGGCAACAAGCCTCCCAAAACCGGCATATACACGCGAAATGAGAGAGTTGTGTGCAACCGGAAAAGTTGAGATCGAGGTACTGATAAATGAAAAAGGGGCTGTGCTTGAGGCAAAAGTAATTTCGGGAGACGAACTGCTCCACGAAACTTTCATTACTGCTGCAAAAAAGGCAAAGTTCAGTATGCCCTTCGGTTCGCCTACACAAGCAACAGGCATTGTTGTCTATAATTTTCCATCGGAGCAGACTTGCCCCTATATAGGTGTTTTAAACAGTAAGGCAGATAACATCCCGGTCTTTCCACTTCACGGTCACGTGAAGATAACTAAAGAATCTGAAATTATCGTTCGCGTTGTGATAGACATATCTGGCAATGTCATTGCTGCAAAGGCATTAGAAGGACATCCGCTTCTGAAAGCTGCCGCTACAACTGCCGCCCGGCACGCAAAGTTTTATTCCCTGCAGAACGCAGAACAGACCAGACTGAGCGGCGTCATCGTATATACGATAACCGTAGATGGCAAAGTAGAGGTGCGTCCGTAATTAAAAGGCTCCGGTCTCAATGAATTAACATTTGCCGTCTGCGGTGAATAAGAGGTTTGATGTCAGGCTGATAGTGGGTTTTGAAAAACTGGCGGTTAGTCGATTGTTTCTTAAAGTCTCCTCCGCAGACTACCTCAAATGCTTGTGCATGAACCGAATGATCTTGTAGCCGTCCAGCCAGACCCACGGCTTTTCGCCTAGGGTATAGTGGCCGCAGGGGATAGAAGCCTTGCTGTGCGTGATGTTTCGGCGGCGGAGTTCTTTCATTACATCGAGCGACAGGCCGACGGGAAAGCTCAGGTCATAGAGCGTGTAGATATAACGCTGCGGACGTTCGGGCAAGGCGGCGAGTTTGTCCATATAAGCCATCGGCGAAGCGGGCAGCCAAAATTCGCGAAGCTCTTCAAGCGAGACGTTGTCGCCAAATCCTTCGCGGACGTGATAGGTCGAAAGGCCTTCCCAAACAACGTCCGCCATGTAACCCGAAACGTGATTGAAAACCGCCGCGTCGATGCCCTTGTCATGAACAAACGAGAGGAACGCAACGCACGACCCGATGCTTGTGCCGACAATGCCGACCTTTTCATAACCCTGCTGTCTTAACCAAAGTGCCGCCGCCCGCGTGTCCAAAACCGCCTGACGGACAGATTCCAGCGTCCGCCCGATATTTGATGAAACCAGATGATCGGCACGTTCCAGCTCCGGCGGCATCCGCTCCTCGTGATAGGGCATGGTCAGCCGCAGGGCTGACAGCCCGACCTTGTTAAAGAACCGGCAAAGGTCAAAATACGTTCCCGCTTTGGCGTTCCAGTGCGGCAAAACGACGACAGCCGCCTTTTTATTCTCGTGCGGAAAATATGTTGCATGAGCAATGTTGTTTTCCGCTGATATGGTCTGCAAAGAGCTTTGCCATGTCAGAACAGGCATCTCTTTTTGCTCGACAGGTTTTTTCAGATCTTCCGCGCTCAGCGACGCCGTAGAAGGATAAAGCCTTGTTTCCAACGTAAAATCCGGCTCGCTTTTCAATGCAAAATACTCGTCGCTGTTTGCCAGAACATTTGCCGCGTTCTCACGCAATATCGCTCGCGGATCGCCGCCATTCGGGTTTGCGATGACGTGTTCCGCTCCCCAATCAAAATGCTGCACCGTGCGGTTGTCATTCAACATCGCAAAGTACCGCTCACGGCTGTGCATATAGCGTTTGAGCATAAACCTTGAGTTTAAACACGCTCAGGGCTTTAGTAAAGACGAACGAAGAACAAGCGAGCGGTCGCCCTGTTTGGTAAGATGTATCAGGATCCGGAAAATGCCTCAGTTTGGGAAATCTCTATGAACATCGAAAAATTCAAGGTAAAGGAAGGTTCGCGTCTGAACCTGAAAAAGCACAAGACCGATTTTACTGCTGATTATTCTGACAAAAAAGAAGCCGTCGAAGATCTTCAAGAGAATATACAAAAACTTGCTGAGCTTCAGGACATGCTCTACGCACAGGATGTTTATTCGCTGCTTGTGATCTTTCAGGCGATGGATGCCGCCGGAAAGGACGGGGCGATAAAACACGTCATGAGCGGCGTAAATCCGCAGGGCGTTTCGGTAGCTTCATTCAAGGCTCCTTCAGCCGAAGAACGCGATCATGATTTTCTCTGGCGTCACCAAAAGGCATTGCCCGAACGCGGAAAGATAGGCATCTTTAACCGCTCACATTACGAAGAGGTCCTTGTCGTACGCGTTCACCCGGATATATTGCAGGCACAACAGCTGCCGCCGGAGATAAAGAACGATCCCAAGATCTGGAAAAAGCGTTTTGACCACATCCGCGATTGGGAGCAGCACCTTTTTGAGAACGGCATACACATCCTCAAATTCTTTTTGAACGTCTCAAAAGAAGAGCAAAAGGAACGCTTTCTTTCACGCATTGACGAACCGGAAAAGAACTGGAAATTTTCGGCAAGCGATGTTAAGGAACGCGGACATTGGGATGATTATATGAAGGCCTATGAGGACGCGATCTCTGCCACGTCAACTGAGAATGCTCCGTGGCATATCATTCCCGCTGACAAGAAATGGTTTACGCGGCTGGCAGTGTCTGAGATCATCGTCAAAAAGCTGGAGTCAATGAACCTGCATTATCCCAAGGTTTCAGACGAAGCTATCGCTAGGCTAAAGGAAGCAAAACAATTGCTCGAAACGGAGTGAATAATCTCTTTCAGCTCTCAGATCTGCTTTTAATATTTGTCGGGAAAACAGAGGCTTTGTCCGTTCAGGCCTGTCGGAGCCAGCCTCTGCTTTCCTTCCCCCAAGTCCGACATCACCGCCTGGTTTTGGCGGCTTTGTCAGGACCCTTGTCATGGAACGTAACGGTAGGAACAAGATCGACATCTGTCATCATGCCCGTTACCCGAAGTTCCATAGGATCTATCTGTTCCGACCTCGATTTGCCTGAGAGCGTATATGAAGAGCCTAAGGTCAATCCTTCAAAGCGGTAATAGCCAAAGGCATTCGTTATCGATCGCCTGATGTTTCCGTTCCCGTCCGTCAGTGTGACCATCATCTGCCGCAAAGGCATACCGTCCATGTTCCTTGCCTGTCCGGTAATGCTTGCGTTGACGGCAAGTTCGACAGCTCGATACGCATCCATTTTGCCGTAACCCCATTCAGGGTTAGGCGTCATACCGGTGAATATATCCGGCCGCGATGATATCTGAAGTATCCGTTTTATCTGAACGGCGTCAAGCAGCGGATTTCTCTCCAGCATCAGCGCAACTACGCCGACGACCTGCGGTGCGGCGGCGCTTACGGCTCCGGCCCGGCCGTAAAGTCCGTTGCCGCCCGTGACCAGATTATGTGTTGCGGTCGCCCAATATGATGTCGGGCTGTAGCTGGTTATCACCAGATCGCCCGGCGCTGAAAGGTCAACGATCCGGCGTCCGTCAAACGAATGCCCGACGCTGCTGCCCAGCCACAGTTCGCCGATGTTTCCCTGGCCGGTTATCGTCCGGTTGATGCCGTTGATGTCGGTCCAGTTCACCTCACCGACATAGCTGTTCGGGGCGATGTTGTAATGCGCTGTCGCCTGGTCAATGATGCTGCCGGGAACAACGTCATCCAGAAAACGGTTTCCGGTCATGGACATCCGCGACGGGTTCAGCGTGCCGTCAAAACGGCCATTGGTCACGGTCGTGCCTGTCAGCGTCAGAGTGTAGGTTCCGACCGGGCCGATGATGTCAAAAAATATCTCGCGTTTTCCGTTCTGCGCTCCGTAAAAGACCGTTTGCGTCCCGTTATGGTAAAAGAAGAACATACTGTTCGACACCGTTGTTCGATCATTGTTGGCGGGCGGTGCGTAAGGGCCAAAACTGCCCGACGGCGTGTTCATACTGACCGTAAAACGGTCGTTGCCCGGATACCATAGGTCGAGCCGCAGCGTCCCCGCCGTCGTTTTTTCTATTCTGATGTTTCTCACCTCGCCCTGTTGGATGACACCGCCGGCGTGGTTCGGCGCTCCGCCGTCGTCACCTGTGCCCATTACAAAGGCGATGCCCGATTTGCCGGGGCCGACCGTTGCGTCGATGGTCCTTGAGAAAAAGCTCGTTCCGTCGGTCGGGCCGTTTATCGTGCCAAAATTTGGCAAAATAACGACCGGCATCCCAAGCTCGGCTGCCTTGTCCTTGACGAAATTCAACGCCGGGACAATATTGTTTTCGTTATAGAAAGCCGCCTCGGCCGGCTGGTCGCCGTGTGCCGGAGCGCCTTCGCTGGTAAATTTGACGGAGATTATCGACGCTTTCGGAGCAACACCGCGATAGCGGCGATCAGGCAAGTTTCTTCCGTTGCCCGCTGCGATGGCGGTCGTGGTCGTGCCGTGGCCGACGGCGTCGCGCGTCGCAAGCTGCGGCCCTCCTGTTAAAGCAGAATTGATCTGTGCCTCGGTGTAAATAGTGCCGACGCCGTATGTATTTCCAGGTGCGTTGACCCCGGAATTATCCGAGAGGTCAAAGATGTATTTGATCCTTGTGGTTCCGTCCTCATTCCTGAAATCATTGCTTTTCCAGTCAATGCCTCGATCGAGTATTGCGACCAGTACGCCCTCGCCGCTTACGCCAAAAGCGTTCACCGCTTCATCCGTGCGTGTTTCGATACGCGCCTTGTCCATTCCGAACACACCGGTAACGGGCGCAGTAACCAAAATACCTGTTATGGCAAAGGCTAAGATCTTCTTTACTATCATTTTGGGGCTCCTTTTTTCAGGGTGTCTGCAAACCGGAAGCTGATCACTAATGAATCACCGCATTTGCGTGTATCTGATTGCTTTGCCTATAAAAAGCGAAGAAATGGTTTGATAAAGGACAATAAAATCTCTGAAAGAAGTATTTTTTGCAAAAGAACGTGGAGCAATTGCCTTTTGTTTACTTGAAACTGTCTAATATAATCATTCGTTAGAGGTTTTAGCGATGTTTTGTCCTGATTGCGGAATAGAAGAAAGACACTCCAACCAGTTTTGCCGTGCCTGCGGCAGCGATCTTCGGCGCGTCCGCAGCGTTATGGCATCGCCGGACAGCGTCACGGCATCAGCATCCGGCGCCAGAGAAGAGATCGGCAGGGCAGTAGCTGACCGCATCAGACAGATGAGTTCGGCAAAAGAACTGGCAAAGGTCACGGAAGAAGTTCTGCCTGAAATAGAGAAATTCCTCGAATCGCCCGAAGAAAAACGTCTGCGGCGGATGCGTGCGGGAACGATACTATCTGCTGTCGGGCTTGGGGTCGCTCTCGGGATGCTTCTCGCATCATTCTTCATGCAGGATGAGGACATTCTCTTTCTGGCAGGACTGGGCGTAGTGACCTTCTTTATCGGTTTGGGTTTTCTTTTGAACGGATTTTTCCTTTCGGCCCCTCGCAAAACCCTTGCGGACCGTTCATCAGATGCCGATGCTCAACGCCGCCTCGACCTTGAGGATAATTACACCTCAGAGCTAAAACTCCCCGATGCACCCGCCAAAGCACACGGCTTTTCTTCCGTCACCGAACACACGACCCGGCATTTACATAACAAGGTCGAAAGAGAATAAAAAACGGCGTGTCACCGCCGTTTGATCCAAAAAAATCTTTGGTTAAGCGGCGGTCTGAGACCGCCTCTAAACGCTATTCTTTCTTATCGGGAACAAGCCGCATTATCCGGTCGTCGTCAGCGGCAGGGCGGCCGCGGCCATCTTGGTTTGACGTTGAGAAATAGATAAATCCGTCCGGGCCTTCGGCGATCTCGCGGATGCGGCCGAGCTTGCCGTCAAGCAGATTCTCTTGCCTTACGACCTTGCGCCCGTCCAGAACGACGCGAATTATCCTCGCACCGCGCAGACAGCCTAAAAAGAAATTGCCCTTGAACTGAGGGAATTTGTCGCCGTTATAGAACGCTCCGCTCGCTGGAGCACAGGCCGGCGAATATTCCAGCAAAGGCGGTTCCATTCCTTCTTTTGTACGGTTGCCCCAGATGGTCGGCCAGCCGTAATCCTTTCCGGCCTCTACGATATTCACCTCATCGGCACCGCCGCCCCGTCCTTCAAAATTGCTTGGGCCGTGTTCCGTCTGAAACATGAGTCCGGTTCCCGGTTGCCACGCCAGGCCTTGAGCATTGCGGTGGCCTGTTGACCATATTTCAGGCCGATAACCTTCCTTGCCGATGAACGGATTGTCTTTAGGAACGCTGCCGTCATCATTCAGCCTCAGCGTTTTTCCCGCCAGCGAATTGTTGACCTGTGCCAGGTTCCAATCGGTCGCATCGCCGGTCGTTACGTATACCTTCCCATCGGGGCCGAAACGCGCACGCGTTCCCGCATGATTCGGCGCCGCCGGTATCTTTTCGATTACTATCTTCGGCTCGGCCAGCTTTCCGTCCTCGAATTTATAGCGGACGATCTTTACGTGTTTGCCGTCGGCGTTGTAGGCATATGCAAGATAGAGAAATTTATTCTCCGCAAAGTTCGGATGCACAGATACGTCCATCAGCCCGCTCTCGCTCGATGGTTCAACGTCCGGCACGGTGTAGATGGGTTCCGCCTTGAGCTTTCCGCTTTCAATGATCCTTACCCGGCCTTTTCTTTCCGTAAAGACAAGGTCTCCGTTTGGCAGCCATGCGAAAGCCCACGGCACCTCAAGTCCGCTGGCAACCGTTTCAACGCGAAAAGCGGCGTCATTGTTCTCGGTCGGATATGCCGCATTTGCGTCAACACCCGTTGGTGCAGCATTCGCACACGCTGTCTGAATAACGGCCAGAAAGAGAAGAAAAAGTATGTGTTTTTTCATGAGGCAAGGAACTCCCTGAAAAGCGGCCCGTAAAATTTTTCCACTTTAGCAAAATTATAACAGGCCGCTATCTGACTATGTTATCGGTTGACTATTGATCTGTGTCTGCGGCTTTATTCTCGGGCGTTTTTTCCGGTATCCGCCAAAGATATAGCGTTGCTCCCTCAACCTCTATGGTCTTTTCCGGTTTCCAGTCACCCATGGAAAAGGCATGTGACACGACACGTGTTCCCGGCTTTAGCTGTTTCCACAAGATCGGCCTGAGCTTAAGGTTTATGTCCGGCAACAGATATAGCGTGACGACAGTGGCATCGCTGAAATCAAGGTCAAAGATGTCGCCTTGCTTGAACGTCGCCAGTTTGGAAACGCCTTCTTTTTCGGCATTTGCCTTAGCTTCTTCAACAAGCGTCGCGCTTATATCGACCCCGACGCCGATCGCTCCATATTGCTTTGCCGCGGCTATTACTATGCGTCCGTCACCGCTGCCCAGATCATAAAGCTTGTCGGTACGTTTTACCTCTGCAAGCTTTAACATCCCTTCGACGACCTCATGTTTTGTAGGAACATAAGGCACATCCGGACGTTTTTCGGTTTCCTGCGCGCTGACGGCAAATGCCGCAACTGCCAGAAGACAAAGAACGCCTAATATATTTTTAGATCTCATTATATTTCCCCCTTTTCCTATTTCTGCCTATTTCTTTTCCGGCACGCGCCAGAAATGAACATAATGATCCGTTCCACCGACTGTCACCTTAGTTGATTTTTCAGGTTCCCAATCGCCCATGTCGTAGTTGTGAGAAACGATGCGCGTTCCGGGCTTCATTGCCAGGATCGTCGGCCTTAGTTTTACGTTCACATCCGGTAAAAGATACAGCGTAACAACGGTGGCCTCGCTAAAATCTTCCTTGAAGATGTCTCCCTGAATGAACTTGACCTTATCCGTTACTTTTTCTTTTTCGGCATTTTCATTTGCCTCTTTTACACGGACCGGATCAAGATCGATACCGACACCGCGTGTACCGAAACGTTTTGCCGCTTCTATCGGTATTCTTCCGTCGCCCGAACCCAGATCGTAAAGAAGGTCATCTTTTTTTACTTCAGCCATTTTCAGCATTTCATCCAGAACGGCTGTCGGCGTCGGTACGTATGGAACATCAAGAGCAGGCCGTTCGGCCTCGGGTGTAGGCGATGCGGCTGCGACGACCGGTGTCGCGTTCGCTTTATTCGCATTGGCAAATCGCGGATGTTCGCCGCATGCCGTAAATGCTGCCAAACTAAATGCCGCAATGCCAAATAAACTAAGCCGGTGTAATTTCATCGTTGTTTCTCCTAAGTGAGTTAGTGTCAGTACCACGGGAAATGAACGAAAGGGCCGCAAGCACAATGCCGCCTAAGACGAGAACTGCAACCCCTACAAAAGCGCCTCTGCCTGTATAAGCAATGCTCGAATACAGCAGATATGAACTGGTCAGGCAAAATATAATTGGCGTGACCGGATATAAAGGAACTCGAAAGACCCGCTCTGCGTCAGGCTCTCTGTACCTGAGAACGATCAGAGATAGGCCTGTCATCAGCAGAAAGAACCAGAATACAGGAGCCGAATAATCAATGATCGCCTGAATGCCGTCACGCGTCCAGATGCTCATCCCGACCAGTGCCAAAGCGATAGCTCCCTGAATAACGAATGCGTTTACCGGAGACTGTGAACGCTCATTCCACTGTCCCAGCAACCGGAAAGACTGATGGTCGCGGCCAAGGGCGTAATTAGTTCTTGCTCCTGTAAATATAGTGGCGTTAGCAGATGTCAGAGCGGCAAGAGCCACCAGAAGGCCGATAAACCAGACGCCGCCCTCGCCAAACACCGCCCGCATCATATCGCCCGCCACAGCGTTAGAGCCGGCTACGCCGCCCAAACCGAGAACATTCATATATGCAAGATTGATGAGAACATATATGGCAGTGATGATGAATATTCCCAATATCAGTGCATAGACTATTTGACGGCGGCCTTTTCTCATTTCGGCCGAGATATATGCCGCTTCGTTCCATCCGCCAAATGTCAGAAGCACAAAGACCATCACCAAACCCAGTGTTGTGGTTGAAGCAACCGGTTGGGCCGCTGCACCTGTAACCTCGCCCGGAGCAAAGAAAAGACCGACGGCGATCACTGCCACAACGCCTGCTATTTGCAAAGCGGTCAGCAGCTTTTGTGTGCCTGCGCCGAACCGGATACCCAGAATATTTATTGCCGTCAGCACTGTAATGATGAGAGCGGCATAGATCATCGGTGAATATGTCCCGAGACTATATAGCTGTGTGACATAGTCACCAAAGACAAAAGAAAGTATCGCTACCGAACCTGTCTGGATGACACTCACCCTTGCCCATGCAAAAAGAAATGAGAGTTTTTCACCAAATGCCCGCCTGAGAAAATGATAATCACCGCCGGCGCTCGGGAAAGCCGATGCAAGCTCGGCATAACAAAGTGCCCCGATCAGCGAAACCACTCCGCCGAGCACCCAAACAAAAATGAACATTGCCGGGCTGGCCGTATTTGAAGCCACAAGAGATGGAAAACTGAAGATTCCCGCTCCGACCACAATGCCAACGATAAGAGCAACGGCATCGAACATCCCCAGAACAGGCTTCGGGCCATTGAGATCGGCTGGGCCGTCGGCACCGCCAGCTACACCATTTACACTATTTTCCGAAGTCATCAGGTGACGAATAAACCTCCATCTTCAGACAGTAAACTGCACCGATCTAAAGTTAAAATTTCTGCGTGTACGAATACGATGCAAAAAAAGCTGTTTGGTATGTCCGTGCAATTCCAATGCCAGCAGATACCTATATGCGTAACATCTTTCTATGCTCGAACAACGGTTAAAAAGATCTTTATGACCTGAAACGTATAAGTTTATATGGGAACGTAATTTACAAATTATTAGCCGAACCTGACTTATGCTGTCCCGAAAATAATCCTTGACAGAACTGTAAAGTTGCATAAAATCAAGGAAACCCGGCGATTTGGACATTCTCCTTTCATTGCCACTAAACCTTAAAATTTCAGAATTGGGACACTATATTATGAAGATAGTCTGTTCGCTCGTGCTTGTCATTTCGTTCTTTTCAACTTTCTCTTCCGCACAAACGTGCGCTCCGCCGCAGATCGTTGCCAATAAGAACACGGGAAATATGTTTACACCGGAACAGGAAATGATCCTGGGCGAATTGACGCTAAATCATATTGCCTCTGACTTCAGGCCGATCCGAAGCCCGGAACTGATCGCATATGTAGAAAGGATAGGCAACGAACTCTTAAAACACTTTCCCGAGACAGGCCTTAAATTCACATTTCATATTATTGAGTATCCGCAGGCGAATGCCTTTAACACACCAGGCGGACATGTTTTCCTGACGCGTAAATTAATTGCCCTTTCCGCCAGCGAAGATGAGGTTGCAAGTGTGATCGCTCACGAACTTGGGCACGCCGCAGTTCGTCATGGTTCTCAGGACATTTCCGAAGCCATGAAGCGTGTATTGAACGTCACTTCTGTCGGCGATCGGCGAGACATAATAGACAAATACAACCGCCTCATAGAAAACGCCCGGACCAAACGCTCATCGGCACGTCGCGGTCACGAGAATGAACAGCAGTTAGAAGCTGACAAACTCGGGTTCTTTGCCATGGTCGCCGCAGGCTATGACCCGAACGCGTCATTTACGTTTTTTGACCGGCTGACCGAAAGTGACGGTAAGACCGGCAATTGGTTCGGTGATCTTTTCGGCAACACCCGACCCGAGCAGAAGCGTCTTCGTGAGATAGCAAAATCCACGGAACGCCTTCCGCAAGAATGCCGTGCGGGACGTTCAGCGACCGCGACTGACGCTTTCCTTTCATGGCAGGCAGATGTTGTTCGTTTTCGCGATGTTAATCGTGAAGATATTATTCCCGGTCTAATGTGGAAACGGGATCTGAATCCGAAGATCCGCAGTGACGTTAATATCATCAAATTCAGTCATGATGGAAAATATCTACTGGCAGCAGATGATTTTGCCGTGTCCGTCATCGACCGTGAACAGGGGAGATCCATCTTCCAAGCCCATGCGGAAGATGTGATCGAAGCTTATTTCACGAACGAGAATAAAGAGGTGGTTTTTTTAACCGATAACCTTCGCTTTGAAAGATGGAACATAAATGATTCCGATGCACTCGAGGTGCGTGAACTCGTACTCCGCAGTGATTGTTGGGAACAAGCCCTCTCACCCGATGGGAAGTACCTCGCGTGTATAGATCAGGCGACAAATATAAACATCATGGACACAAAGACCGGCAAAAGGGTCTTTGAAAAAAAGAAATTCTATGAGCTGACGGTCTTTGAATATCTTACATGGCTGACACGGAGCCGTAGCGAAAACACTGAAGACGTAGGCTTTTTCCGCATCGGCTTTTCGCCGGATTCGAAATATGTAATGTTCAGCCGATCCAACAAGCACCGTTTTCGCATAAAGATCGACGGCCTCACAGTTGATCAATCTGAAAATACTGCGTTTGCTGTCGATACCGGTACTATGAAGCAAATAAATCCTCGGGGCAGCCTTAAAAAGATCGCCTCGCGGCCTTACGCTTTCGTTGATGCAGATAAGGTTCTTGGAAATCCCGAACCAAAGCTGGATACGGGCGGCATTTTCTCCTTTCCCGATGGGAAACGCCTGACAAAGGTCGAGTTTGGTGCGGAAAACGTCGGCCGGACAGCCAACCCGAAGATCGTCACGATCAAACCTCTTCAAAATGCATCGATCGGTATTTATGATGTCGAAAGATCGATCATCATAACCGGAATGGATAAGAACGACATTGCCGTTTGGGAAGATCTGATCGCATTCGAATCGGCTGGCGGCAAGATCGTCGTAAGAAAACTGACGATCGGTGCTGATGGACAATCGGACAGCGGCACAGATCTGGCAACGATAGATATTCCTGTTGGAGCTATGAATAATATCAGGGCATCGGAAGTCTCAGATGATTTCAATTGGGCAGCATTGTCCACAAGCTCGCGGGGCGGCGTTTGGGACTTGAAGACCGGCGAGAGAAAAATATTCACGCGCGGTTTTCTTTCAGGTGTCGTTGACGGATCAGGCAACAGTGTTGCCATGTTCCCAAAATTTAGAAAAGAGAAACCAAGCCTTGCTTTTCTTCAGTCGTCGAATGGCCAGGCTCAGCTAATGGGCGAGCTTCCTGAACATGGCGTCACCCAGCACGGACGCTTTCTGTTAAAACGAACAAGCCTCGCACCGGAAGATAACAAGCAAGGTTCTGATGGATCATCACAAACGACCGATGATGAACAGGCAGCCTCACGGTTACGTTCAAATGTTAAGTTAGAGGTCTTTGACATCGTAAAAAATGCGAACGTCTGGTCCCGGAATTTCCCAAAAGCCGTTCCGGGTTATGCATTTGACACACATTCTGGACGATTACTTCTATTCTGGCGGCTTTCGTCCGATTCCGGAAAAGCCAGGCTTCTGGAAAATCCGGCGCTTGCAGCTAAAGCAGCCGCTCTTGGTGACAACCAAAGCAACTATATGATCGACGTCGTTGATAATTATGAAGGAAGGCTTGTCGGCAACGTTTTCATTGATACCGGACGCGGATCATTCTCGTTGGTCACAGGCAGGTCCGAACGCGACTGGTTGGCTCTCAGGGATTCAGAAGGACGCGTACTTGTTTATTCGATTGCCGGCGGAGATTTGAAACACAGGTTTTTTGGCACCAAGGTGGCAATAAATCCTACCGCGAACCAATTGGTCGCCGAAACATTTCCGGGCGACGTTGCTCTTTACAGTCTTGATACGGGAGAGAAAGTTAACGATTTCAAACTAAAAGGCTCACTTGCTTTTTCCCGTTTCAGCCTTGATGGTAAGCGGCTTTTTCTTTTCAGCGATCAGCAGACCGGCTATTCAATAGACCTTAGCAAGGTGCCTCAGATCGAACAGAAAGGGATATTCTGATAGTTGTTCCGGTTGGTTAAAACCCGAAGAAGGCCGCTGATACATTCTCTGTTATTTTGGAATGCGTAAGCGGCCTCAGCTTTTTCTCTTTGTTTTCCTACCCGGCCTCAGCTTGTTGAGATTTCCATCAATATATTCAACAATGGTGTTGCACAAGAGTTTTCAGGAGGGCTGCACGAGCAGCTGAGATATGTCTGCAAACGGACATTATCCTTAGAACCTGCTGCGGTTAATACCGACGAAGGGAGAAAAACGATGAAAGAGACCATCAACGGCGCTCGCCAAGCTGAGCGCAACGCAAACGCGCACACCAACGAAACCAAAACCGAACAGACCAGCGACACCGTAAAGCTGCCTGCTTCGCAAAAGATATATATTGAACATGTCATAACCGCCTGCTCCCCTCCTGCCGGAGGAGGGGTGGCCGAAGGCCGGGGTGGTGGGAGTAGCGACCGGGTTCATAGCCTTCGGGTTCCGTTTCGCGAGATCGCCCTCACGCCGTCAAAGGCGATGGACGGCACCATCGAAGAAAATCCGCCTGTCCGCGTTTATGACACAAGCGGCCCGTGGACCGATCCGCACGTAAAATGCGATGTCCGTGACGGCCTGCCTCAGCTTCGCCGCGAATGGATAATCGCCCGCGGCGACGTCGAAGAATACGAAGGCCGCGAGGTATTGCCGCAGGACAACGGCTATCTGACCAAAGGCGCCGAAGAATATGCCCGTGTCAGTAGCCCGCC
>JAHBSH010000084.1 GCA_019639215.1 Acidobacteriota bacterium | reverse complement strand
AAGGTTTTCTATAACGGCAAAGACCTCGCTCACCTGCCGCAATCAGAGATGCGCGACCAGCGGAAAAATCTGCAGATGATCTTTCAGGACCCGTATGCGTCGCTCAATCCGCGAATGAACGTCGGCCAGATCATAGGCGAACCGATCAGGACATTCGGCTTGGCAAATGGCCGCAATGTGGATGAGATGGTGCAGGAACTGATGGAAACCGTCGGCATGAGCCGTCGTTTCGTAAAGCGTTATCCGCACGAATTTTCAGGCGGTCAGCGTCAACGTATCGGCATCGCCAGAGCTTTGGCGGTCGATCCCGAATTCATTGTTGCCGATGAGCCTATCTCCGCCCTCGATGTTTCCATTCAGGCACAGATCATGAACCTGATGGAAAAATTGCAAGCAGAAAAGAACCTGACGTACCTTTTCATCTCGCACGACCTGCGTGCTGTCCGCCATCTGTCCGACCGCGTCGCGGTCATGTATCTCGGCAAGATCGTCGAACTTGCTCCGGGCAAGGACATCTATGACAACCCGCTGATGCCTTATACACAGGCTCTGATATCAGCTGTTCCCGTTCCCGATCCTGAGGTCGAGGCAAAACGCGACCGCATCATCCTTCAGGGCGATGTTCCTTCACCGATAGATCCGCCAGCCGGATGTCATTTCCACACACGATGCCAATATGCGATCGAAGAATGCCGCCGCAACGTTCCGCAGCTGGTTCAGATAAAACCTGCTCACAGCGCGGCTTGTATCCGCATCTCGCCGGAGCATCCGAACATCGTCGCAAATGCCGAAGCAGGCCTCGGAGCCGTGGGAATTGAATAGACAATATATTCACTTCCTTTATATGTTTCTCGTGGACGTCTGACCCATTCTGGTGAAATCTATTGACATCTATTGCCATTTTGCTAATCTTAGAGAATATGGCAACGGCGACAATAAATATATCGATTCCTGATTCGCTAAAGGCAGAGGTTGAAAAAGTCATCGAGTCTGACGGTTACGGCAATACAAGTGAGTTCTTTCGCGATCTTGCCCGTGAATACCTAAAACGGCGTCAGGAAAAAAAGCTCGAAGCAATGCTGCTCGAGGCTATGGAAGGCGATGATTTTGTGGCGCTTACAAGGTCGGATTTTGATGAGATCAAGAAACGCGGCTTAAAAAGGGGCGCTGAGCGTAAGAAGACATCTAGTAAATGAACTTCTCTATCGAACGAAGCGAGCAATTCCTCAGGGATGCCGAGGAATTATTTGTCTTCTTGGCTGAAGAAGACATTGATATTGCACTCCGCTTTATGTCCTCGCTTGAATCATCTTCGATGCTTTTAGGCAAGCATCCGATTATCGGCAGCCCGCGTGATTTCACGAATAAAGCCCTTCACGGACTTCGGTCTTGGCCCGTCAAAGGATTCGAGAGCTATCGTATTTTTTATCTTGTCGAAGAAAAGTTAAAAAGAGTTCGGATCCTTCGTTTGATAGATTCCAGACGCGATCTCGCCGCTATCTTTAATTAGAAGGTTTCCGAATGAATAGAGGATCCTTGACCTTGCGGTAAGGATCCTCACTTTACTAGGATCATGTGTATGACAGCGTGCTAAAAGCCGGGACGCGCTGTTGAAGATCTTTCTCTTGCGGCATGGTCGCGAAGCTCCTTCACGCGGTCGTGAGTAGAAAGTATTGTTGAATACTGTGACTGAACTGTCTGCTGAATATACGCAGGAAGTTCCTGCTCCAGCACATTCTGGTATTCCGCTTTTGCCACATCCTCGCTGCGTTCACATTCGTTGTAAATCGCCGCTTCGTCATTCCCGGTTATAGCTGCTTTTAGGTTCATCCAGCCTCGGTGAAGCGAACCCGAAAGGCTTCCGGCATTTTCCGGGTCGCCGCCCAGCGTTCTCACAATATCCTGCAGGTCGCCGACAAAACTCGCACGCTGCTGCGAATATTGATAGAACTCCTTTTTGATCTCAGGGTCATTTATGCCTTCGGCGGCCTGCTTAAAGCCTTCCTGTCCGTCGCGGCAGGTTTCTATCATTCCATTCAGTGTGCTTATCAGATCTTCGTTCTGGTTGAGCGGGTCGCGGATAAGTTCCGGTGCAAATTCGGGCGGCTGCGGTGTCGATATCGGCATTCCAAATTCATTCATGTTATTCATCATAATTCTGAGTCCTCCGTTGCCACCTCCGTTTTTAACACTGGCGGCCTAATATGCCGATCTATTCAATCAAGAGTCGTGCCAATGTATATTAGCCAGTAAATATCGGAGCTCTAAGGCTATTGGCAATATATTGTTCTGCAAGCATATCGGACATCCACGTATGAAACTGTTGCAGTTTCGGACATATTTTTAAGTTGAGCTTTGCCGTTTATCATGCCCCAGCAATGAGGTTCCGATGTGATCAGACCTAGGCGTGGACTTTTTTATGAAACTGGTCAATTATTAGATGTATAAAGCAACTATGCCTAAAATGCGTTCGCCCCGAATATGTTCCCCTGCATATTCCAAGGCATAGGCGCAGGTAATGTGTTTGCAAAATGAAACTGCCCGAGCCCACAAAACCCAGATTTCTTGATACCGTTGCGGAAGAGAACGGTATAGCTGTCGTCATTTTGGATGAAGAAGGCCGTGAGGTGTTTGCGGCCAACAACAATTCGATATGCGCTCTGCTTTATTCCTCACCTCAAACAAGAGGCGACTGTGCCGAATACTGCGGCCGTGCATTTGAAAGAACGGCATCTTCGGATAAGCCCGTGGTCTATGAATGTCATGCCGGCCTGGCATGCCAGGCAGTTCCGGTCGAAGACCGCGGACGCCGATTCGTTGCCATTACCGGCCGCACATTTGTGCGTTCAAACCGTTACCGCGAGGCTACGGAAAAGGCTATTTCCGGTGAGTGGAGCACTTTTCCGCCAACCGAATTTTTCGGCAATATACTTTTTTCGGGTTCGTCTGAGCCGATGAAAAAAGCCGTTGCGAAACTTGAACGTTTTGCTCCGCAGCCCGCCGCACCGTCACCTGAACCTGCTCGTGAAGAGGTTGATACAAAAACCCCGGACGAGAAGCAAACACCACCGGTGCTTGAAACGGTCTCAGAACAGCCGCAAGCCGGAAAGATCACAGAGCTTATAGACAAATTCAACCGCGAGGCTGCAAACAGGCCGCCTGTTTCTGCTCCGCTAGAG
Organism: Acidobacteriota bacterium; assembly: GCA_019639215.1. Classification (GTDB taxonomy): domain Bacteria; phylum Acidobacteriota; class Blastocatellia; order Pyrinomonadales; family Pyrinomonadaceae; genus OLB17. The sequence goes on along the minus strand of JAHBSH010000084.1, from coordinate 10,713 downwards.
CAGCAATTAAAAAAACGGCCGGAAGAGGTCTCCGCCATGCGTTCACTGATGGGCAGGCTGATGCGAATGGATCATCAAGTGGCTGCGGCGGCTATCCTTGAGCATCTTTCACGTTTTCATGGAGCGGCGTCGGCTGCATGGCTCGAATCGCGGGACGGTGTATTCGCAAGCATTTCAGGTATTGGTGAATTGGAGGCAAAACAGGTTCGTGCCGATCTTCGCGGGCTTATGCACGTTGGCGAAAGTGATGCCGAGCATGTACTTGAACTCAATCCGAAAAGATCTGCGGGTAAGCACGGGGTTTTAGGTGCTCTTCTCTTTTTTCCGGTCGTGATCGGCGGTGAGATAAAGTCTGCTGTCGGCATTCACAGCTCGGGCGAAGACGACCTTGACCGGGCGGCCGTAACAAGGTTCGTCAAGACGGTCGGGCCAAAAATGGAGATCCTGAGGTTGCAGGAACAGGTCTCCGCCCGCGATTCGCTTGCTCGTAACCTGAAGGAATTCAATGAAAGCCTACGAAAGATAGATTCGGCTGATTTTTGGAACCAGATAACAAGGGTTTCCGCCGGACTGCTTGGAGCCGAAAGAGCTTCGATACTTATTAGGGATGAAGAGACCGGAGCGTTGTCCGCGAGGGCTTTCATCGGTGCTCCTGTCGATATCATGCGGGTTGACGACATCGGTTCGCGGGTTGCAAAAAGAGCAGGTGACGGCGGTGAACCACTTGTAGTAGAGGATATTGATCGATCAAGATACAGCCGAGCACCCGAAGAACGCCGTTACCGGACAGGTTCATTTCTGAGCTTTCCGATATCTATCGGCGACCGCAATCTCGCAGTGCTTAATTTTACGGACAGGGTCGGCGGTCCGGCGTTTGGCGAAAGCGATGTCGAATTGCTTAAGGCCATCGCACCGCAGCTTGCTGTTGCTCTTGACAGAAAAGCATTAAAAATAAAAGCAGGCGAACTGGAAAAGAGGTCTATCACCGATTCGCTTACCGGCCTGATGAATCGCGGATATATAGAAGAACGTCTGGTCGAAGAAATGAACAGAGCAAGCCGTCATCGGTTCCCGATGTGTCTTTTGATGATCGACGTTGACAATTTCAAACAGTATAACGATACTTACGGGCATCCGGCCGGTGACACGGCACTTGTTATGGTTGCAGGAGCTCTAAAGGATACGCTTCGTGCGGCGGACGTTGCGGCACGCTATGGCGGCGAGGAATTTGCGGTCCTATTGCCGCAGACCGCAGCCGAAGAAGGTAAGGCAATTGCCGAACGTCTCCGTCAACGCATAGAACGTACGGAATTTCCCAAAAGACGCGTGACCATCAGCATCGGGTTGGCGGCGTATTCAAACGAATTCGCTGAGCCAAAGGATTGGATAACTGCGGCGGACATGGCGCTATACGAGGCTAAGGGGCTTGGCCGAAATATTGTTCAGAATTATGAGGATCTAGGCAGGTCTTTCAAGGAAAAGATCCACTGACCATTTCATGGGGGAAAGAAAACATAAACGCATCCTTGCGGGGCGGGAAGCGGAAAGCTTCGTTGGCAGAAAAGAGGAGCTTGACCGCATCCTCGTTGACGCGCGCCGTGAGGTTTCCGGCGGTATATTGCTCAGACACGCGCCGCGAACAGGTGCGACAGAGCTTTTGCGTCAGGCTTATGACCGTCTCTTTGTAGAAAACGGCCCGGCACCGGTGTATTTTTCTTTGCGTTCGGACGAAACTGCTGCAGAAACGGCAAGGCGTTTTGCCTATGAGTTTCTGACACAGATCATTGCCCATCGCCGATCGGACAGCGGCATTTTGTTTTCGGCATTATCTTTGTCAGAACTGATCGACCGCGTAAGCCCCAATTATCTCGAATTCTTTGAGGCACAGGCAAAATGGCTTTCCGAAGCGCCAAACGACCAGACGCTTTTTATTCGCCGGTGTTTTTCTCTTCCGCATACGGCCGCGGCTGTCGGCATCAGGTCTTACGTACTTTTGGATAACTTTCATCTGACGAACGTCATGCCTGACGGCGGTCTTTTGACCAACAGTCTCAGAGAGATCGCTTACAGAGGACGTTTTCCATTCTGTTTGGCGGCATATCGGCGTTCAAAGGTTTTCGTGGCCGATACGGTCGAAACTCATCATTTGCCGGGCCTTTCAAAAGAGGAAACGGCCACTCTTATCGAGAATTCTGCCGCACAAAGGCGTGTAAGCATTTCAGGATCGGTACGCGACCTGTTGTATCTGCGGACAAAAGGCGACCTTGCCATTATCAATGGATTGGTCAATGAGGCCGCAGCTGCTGCGATCCCATTGGAAAGCTATCAGGATTTCGGAAATGTATTCACAGCATCGGTTTTTGGCGGAACCATAGCTGAGATATATGACCGGATATTCCGCTCTGCATGCGGCGGGCCTGAGGTTGAAAAAGGCGTCATCAGCCTGCTGCTGGATTCGATGCAAACGTCTGCGTCTCCTTTGTCATTCGATATATGGCAAAAAAGGCTTGCGTTAACAGCCGTTCAGGTAGAAGATCTGCTCAGCCGCATGAACATCGAGGAGCTGGTGCGTTCAGGTTCCAGACGGGTCGAGGGCATTGACCGCGAGACCTGTTTGGCTGATTACCTGACGGCACGCAGCGGCCTGGAGGTTGATGGAAAACCGCGTGCGTCGGTGTTTGCAGCTCTGCTTTCCGATTTTCTTGTCAGTTCGCCAAAGGTCATGGAGCGCGAGTATCGGCGGGCGTCTGCCATTGGCCTCAGAGATATTCTTTCGCGGTTCGAGAACAGATCGGTCCCGGCAGCACTTTTTGATTACGGGACATATCGCATCAGGTATAAAGGGCTTAGCCCTCGTGAAGTTGAACAGGAGCTAAAGGCTGACGAAGAACTTCTGACACTGCCGCGTATCGTTTTTTCTGCTCATACGGATGCGTTTTATAATGCCATCGGGCTTATCACTGAAAGTGAGCGGTCAGCCGTTGCCGTAGGTTTTGAAACAGGCGAAGCAGGCTCCGAAGAATCTATCGCATGGATCGCAGCCGAGGTGGAATCAAAGCTCGAAGCCAACGCCGAACTTGCCGAATTTTGGTGCGACAGGCTGGAAATGGCAGCGGAAATGTGTGGTTTTGAGCGGTTCAAGCTCTGGCTTGTATCGCCCGAAGGATTTGATGAGCCGGCAATGAGCATTCTTCGCGAACGTTCGTGTCATTCTTCCAGCCGCCGCCAGGTCGAACTACTGCGCAAAAGATTGGTGCAGGAGGAAACGGCCAATACCGCGCTTGAAGAGTATGAGATCGTCATACCGATGGGCGAGGATTCCGAAATGGTCGCCGCACATGCCCTCGAAGACATTGCGAAACGCCACGATTTCGGCACAAAAGAGATCAATCAGATCAAGACCGCTTTGGTCGAGGCATGTATCAACGCCGCCGAACACAGCCACAGCCTTGACCGCCGCATACATCAGAAATTTGTCGTCGGGCATGATCACATAACCATCACGGTTTCCAATCGCGGCATCCGCCTGATAGACAACCGCAATCCCGAGCCGCCATCCAATGAAGGCCGCAGAGGCTGGGGCCTGAAACTGATGCGTCAGCTAATGGATGAGGTTCGTATCGAACAGGTGGATGACGGCACACGGATATCCATGACCAAATATCTTTCGCGCAAAAAAGCGGCCTAAACCGACAAAACTCTTGCCTTTCCGGCAAAATTCGGTTATCACTTCAATTGACCGCATCTGCTAATAAAGGGGAATGGTAAATGAAACGTATGGCCATGGCAGGGGTCTTATGCTCTGCTCTTCTCATATTAGGCCTTTGGGTACTTCATCCTAAAAGCTCTGCTCAAGTATTTTTGCCCACAAAGGTGAATGTGGTCGATCAGCTGCTTGCTTATCCGGCTCCACCGCCGCCGCATCCTGATGCTCCGCCGCCCGCATCAGAGAGTGAAGAAGCGTTCTATGACCCTGAAAAGCCTCCGCCCGACAATGCTCCGATACAGGACCTGTTGAATTATTGGGCAAGAATGTCCGGAAATGCGACCGGGCTTTACTATACTCCGGTGCCTTCTGACCACGTAAAGAACCGGATCAAGGCAGAGATAGAAAGGTCTCCGAAGCTTGTCCAACAATTCTTGAATATGTTCCTCGGGGATGAAGCCGGGACAAGGTTTGTCTATGACATCTACAGGCGGATGCCCGATGAACGCAGCGAGCTATACTTAAAGAATTCCGTAAAGAGCTGGCTGGTTCTTAACAGCCCTTATTTTGCAGATGAGCTTGAAAAGACCGCTCGGAACATTGCCGACCAGGGTGAATATCTCAAGAACCATGATGAGCTTCTTGCGCTAACGCGTTATGGTTGGGATCGTGCGGCTCCTGTCGTCAACAGGCTCTATTCAGATCCTGCTCAACCGGCATCGAGAACGGCTGCAGTTTGGGCACTTTACCGCCACGCGATAGATACCAATTCCGTTAGTGACACAGATCGATATCGCAATGAGCTGATAGCCATTGTAGAAGACCGGAATGCTACTCCGGCAATGCGTGACCTTGCATTCGATGCGTTGGTAGTGGAACGCGAATGGTCGGGTTTGGACGACTGGTATCTGACGCTTTTAGGTGATGAGACACTGGCCGACCTTCGTATAAACGGAACATCCTATACAGGCCTGTCAACCATCATTTACCGCTCGCCGCCCAGCCGGTTCAAGGAAAAGATGCTCGAATTGGCAGCCGGTGACAATAAAACCATTCGTGACGCCGCCGTCCGCAACCTTTTGGTCATACTGGCCAGAGATAAAGATGAGAATATCGTAAAGGCGCTTTTGCCTTGGCTGACCGACCCTGACTGGGCAAAGGAGATCGGAAATACCGGGCGCTCCAGCATCGTCCAAGCCCTCGGTTCGATAAAGATGCCCGATGCCGTTCCCGGCCTTATCTCGATAATGAACGAAAAGGAACGGCTGGATGAGGATGGCAGGCCGGTAGATGCTGACGCTCGAGCCGTGCAGGATGCGGTGAATTCGGCCGTTGCTGCAGCGGAAGCCGCTGCGGAGGCGGCCAAAGCAGCGGCCAACACCCCTGCAGGAGCCGCTAATACTGCTGCCAATGCGGCGAGTAATTCAGTCAACAAGGCCACCGTAAGAATAAACAGGCCGGACAGATACCCCTACAGGTTCAATGCTGTCAGAGCATTGGCCAATCAGGCAGACGGCCGTGCCGCCGCATCGTTACGTGTCTTACTGCCTCAAGTGGATGGCTACGAGCGTTCGATGGTCATCGCCGCATTATTGTATTCAGGGGGCTACAGCGTTTCGGAACAGGTAGATGCTTTGGAGTTTAAGGCCGGTATCGAACGTGATCAGGGTGAAAAATTGGCGGCAGTACTCAAAAAGGTAACCGCCGAAACAGGCATCGATCTCCTCAGTGTTGAGTCTCCTGACTCTGTCGATCCTGCAATAATGCGCCGCGTCTCGGAAGAGATCGATATGATACTGCGCGATCCGGAAAATAACTCGCGGACAAGGGAGATGGAAGATCCGCGTTACGAACTTGCCTCAGCTGTTGCAAATATAGAAACACCCGGCCGGTTGCTTGTTCAGGGAGTCATAGATCGGATAGAGGCTCTGGACGCAAAGCAGGATCCGGTTGCCTTTATTTTAAGGGCACTTCTAGTTAAGTGGGACGATCCCGCCGCATTTTCGATGCTGCTTCGCGATGTAAGGAACGGCAAGGCAAGCACAGATGCGGTCGTCAAACTCCTTACGGAACGTAAAACGCTCTTTGAAACGCATTCGGGCGAATTGTCGGATCTCAGTTCCGGGGTTCCTGTTTCGAGAGGATTGTATGGATGCCTGATAGAAGATCCGCTGGCTCTGGAAAAGGCCGTAAAGAACGGTGGTGAAGAGGCGACCGCAGCTCTCGCCTGTGCTCGAATGGTGAGAGTACCGCTGAACGTGGCTTTTATCTCTGAAAAGATAAATGATAGCGACAAGCGTGTAGCTCTGGCGGCCGAACGCTATCTTATCAGTGAGGATTCGCCGGAGGCTCGGCGTATGATCCTTTCAAAATATGCCCGGCAGGCAAAGATACTCGGTGCCAGAAACTCGTTCCCCGGAGATGCAGGACATGAATATATGATGTCCAATCTGGTAGGACTTTTCAGGTCAGTTATCCCTAGCTGGAACTCAGGCGGTATGACAGCTACCGGCCTTTCTCAGGCAAGTGCAAATGTCGCCGCCGGCCAACAGGAATGGAGGCCGAAGGACGAGATTTTAAGCAAGGACGTTCTGGAAGATTCCGGCCTGATGGGTATGTATTCCTATGGCATTTATGGTGTGCGGATATATGCCGATAGAGTGACGTTCACCGTCCAGACCGATGATGCCCGGTATTCGGAAAGGGAGCTTAGAGCAGAAGAATTTGCCGAACTCAGAGATCATCTGCGTGACAACGAGGTTGACCTGATGCCTCCCTATCTGGCTTGCAGCGGCTATGAGAGGCAGTGTGAAGTAAGAGATCTTGTGATGCTGGGCAAGGCAGGCGGGCGGCGCGTATTCGCTATGGCGCTTGAATTGCCACCCTTTTTCCGGGAACTGGACGCGATCTTTGCCACTATGGCGTCAGAGCCTATGAGGCTTCGTTACACGGCAAGCAAGGATATACCCGGCCTCGAAGTGTTGTATGCCAACGACGACCTGCCCGTGCTTTCAGCCTGGGGCGAAGGCGACGACATAAGAGCTTTGACCATCGACCGCAAATGGATCGAGGCGTTTTCCGGGAATGACTATATCGGCGAATATTATGACGATGCCGATACGGCAGAAGACGAAGCGGAAACCGATGAGGAAAAACCGTCGAAGGAAGATCTGATGCATACCCGATTGCAGAGATTATATGCCAATTATGGATGGCAGAGTATCCGTGAAGGCCATGCTGTTCCTGCTGAAGTTCCTGCGGCGGCAGCCTTTCCGCCTTTTATAGATTCTCTCGGCGTTCTTCCTGAAATGCAGCAGTGGCGGACCAGATATGGCGCGACCGAGATACGTGCTGACGAAAACGGGCTTTATCGCATTGCACAGGGGAAGCTCAACGTTATAAAAGAAGGACCTTACAATCATCCTGCTATTTCATCTGACGGCCGCTGGCTGGTCGTCAACAGTTATCGTGAAGACGAAGGGTTCAATCTCTTCCGCATAGATCTGGCGACCGGACGTGAATATCCGGTCAATATTGAGGGAAGCACCTATACGCCTTATAACGCAATAGCTTATATGCCCGCAGTCAACCGGTTTCTTCTTGCAAGAGCATCATATGAATATCATCCGGATACGTTTATGCGCGAATCTGCACGGGTGATCGGCAACGTAGGAGAAGGTCATGAGCTTTTTCTCTTACTTGACCCCAATACAGGTGAAGTAAGGCCGCCACCGGGCGAGGTTCGGCCTCTTGCACAGCAAAAGTTTCGGCCTCTGCAAAGTGCCGGGGCGCCGAACAAATTTTGGGCGGCGATACCTGACAGCAAGAAAGACGAGACCGTCATTGGCATATACGATGCAGGGATATTTGAGTTCAAACCGGTAATAACTCTTCCCCGGATCAAATTCAACAGTATGGAAATGTGGGTTGACCGCTCAAGCGAACGCATTCTTTTTGCTTACAGAGGCCATTTGTTATCTGTCCCGCTGTCGCAGTAAAAAGCCTGAGGACGGTTGCATTTTCCTGCATTGCGCGGTTAAATAATAGTTTGCCCTTGCGGGCAGCATTGACGCCTGTTGTCAGGTCGTCCATCCTTGGCCGAAAGGAGGTGAGACAATAAATGGCTTTTATTACAGTAAACAACAATGAATCGATAGAGAGCGCACTTAGACGCTTTAAGCGGAAAGTTATCAGCGAAGAGATCATCAAAGATCTTAAGAAACATGCTCACTTCATTCCGCCGGGACAGAAGGCAAAGCTCAAATCGGCTAACGCACGCAAGCGTAACAGGCGCCGTTTTCGTCAGCAGCGTCCGATGAATAACTCGGCAGGCTCGTCCTCACGTCCGATGGGAAGTGGTCAGGGCCGGTAAATAATTGGCAGATCTATTGGAGCGAAAAAGTGAACAATGCTGACAGGCTTTCACTTTTTCGCTCTTTTGTTTTATTTGTACATGTCGCGTAAAAGAAGATCAGATAAACCTGTCATCCTGATAACCAATGATGACGGCATTCATTCAGAAGGCATTGCCGCACTTGAAGAGTCTTTGAAGCTCGTCGGTGATGTTTACGTAGTTGCTCCCGAATCAGAGATGAGCGGAGCCTCGCACAGCCTTACTCTTGCACGTCCGCTCCGCATCCGTCAGATAGATGAGCGTCACTGGACAGTTGACGGAACCCCGACGGATTGCGTCACGCTCGCACTTAATCAAATACTGACGCCTGACATCAGGCCGGACATCTGCGCTTCCGGCATAAATCATGGAGCCAATCTTGGCGATGATGCGACCTATTCCGGCACTGTTGCCGGAGCCATGGAGGCAACTATACTTGGTGTATTGGGTGTGGCATTTAGCCTGATAGGCAGAAATAGCGATGGTTATGATTTCACTCAATCGGCACGGATCGCCCGCGAGGTGACGATGAAGGCCTACACTGAAGGGCTGCCGAGCGGAACGTTGCTGAACGTAAATGTTGCCCCCGGCGAACCAAAAGGCATTAAGGTCACGAGGCAGGGCTTCAAGTCCGCGCGACCGGTCATAAGCGAACACATTGACCCTCGTGGAAAGTTGTATTATTGGATAGGCGAGCAACGCAATGGGTTCAAGGCAGAGGGCGGGACAGATTTTGAGGCAGTTGATGAAGGATATGTCTCGGTGACGCCGATGCGTGCGGACCTGACAAATTATCTTGTTCTTGACGAACTCAAAAACTGGGAATCAAATTGAACGGAACAGCACCAATACAGAACAGGTCTGACGGTTTTGAGATACCTCGCGGCAGAATGGCCGAGCATCTTCGCGATCATTACCGCATCAGCGATGAGCGAACTCTGGCGGCGATGAACACGGTTGCCCGGCATCTTTTTGTGCCGGAAGCTCTCCGCTCTCAGGCATATAAGGATAACGCTCTGCCGATAGCGGGCGGCCAGACAATATCACAGCCTTTCATCGTTGCACGCATGACGGAGCTTCTGGAATTGAAAGGGCGTGAACGCGTTCTGGAGATCGGTACCGGAACAGGCTATCAGACGGCAGTTTTGGCAATGCTGGCGCGGAAAGTCTATACAGTTGAACGTATAGAAAGCTTAGCTGCTGAAGCGAAACAAAAACTAATGGGCATGGGATATAGAAATATTTCCTATAGATCCGCAGACGGAACCGAGGGCTGGCAGATATATGCTCCTTTTGATGCGATACTTGTAGCTGCCGGCGGGCCGAATGTGCCGGAACCGCTTTTGGATCAGCTAGAGGTTGGCGGACGTATGGTGTTGCCTGTGGGCAATGATCGTAGTTCGCAGCGGCTTTTCAGGATCACAAGGGAAGAGAAAGGCTTCAAACATGAGGATTGTGGGCCGTGTTCTTTTGTCCCTTTAATAGGTCAGCACGGATGGGATGTTTCAGGCGAGAAATAAGGATCGTTATTTGTTGGGTCAATTTTAGGTAAATACTGTCTATTTTGGAGAAATTTAACGTCTTGAAAAAGATATTTGAATATTTGCGTCGAATGAAGGCATGGGTAGAAGGCTATGCTGAGAAACCCTATGCCGAGTGGGCATTGTTTGCCATCGCTTTCGTTGAGTCTTCCTTTTTCCCAATACCGCCAGATGTGCTGTTGATAGCGATGGCGGTCATCACACCGTCTAAGGCTTTTCGGTTCGCATTGATCTGTACGGCCGGGTCGGTTCTCGGCGGCGTGTTCGGATACTTTATAGGAATGGCATTCTATGAAGCGGTCGGCATACCCATACTGACCTTTTACGGAGCAATGGGGCATTATGAGACCGTTCAGGGGCTTTATCAGGAACACGCTTTTTGGGCGATCGTCGCTGCTGGTTTTACCCCAATTCCGTACAAGGTATTCACCATTGCGGCAGGTGCATTTGAGGTTTCGGTCTGGACCCTTATCATTGCTTCGATCGTCGGTCGCGGCGCAAGATTCTTTCTTGTCGCTTCTCTCTTTTATTTCTTTGGTGCAACTATCAAGAAATTCATAGACAAGTATTTTGAGATATTGACCGTCGTATTTCTTGTTTTGCTCGTCGGCGGTTTTGTAATTATCAGGCTTGTTTTATAGATAAGTTGGTTGACAGTGTTGCGGTAGTTTCTTAAACTACCTTTTCGCGCGGGTTGGCCTGCGTTGATGTCGGGGCGTGGCTCAGCCTGGTAGAGCGCACCGTTCGGGACGGTGAGGTCGGAGGTTCAAATCCTCTCGCCCCGACCATTAAAATAAAAAAGTGAAAAAGGGCAAAGGTGAAAAGTTTCATCACCAATGCCCTTTTTACTTTTTCACTCTTTCATTTTTTCACGGCGGCTTCTACTCCGATTCAAATCCCGAAGCTTTCATTACAAACTCAGTCACCGCCAGATCGCCGCTTTATAAGAATAGGTTTATTCTGTATAAGATTTCGTTTTAGGTCTTGACCTGATGTTACATTTATGTTAAACACTATGGAGCAAGATCAGCCTAAGCGATAGCCATATAACAAATTGCTGCACGGCCGTAAGA
>JAHBSH010000083.1 GCA_019639215.1 Acidobacteriota bacterium | reverse complement strand
CCAAATTTTTTTGACCGGGCGGATGAGCATATCCACCTTTCCAATTCTCATTTGACGGATACGGATCAGGGCAAGGTTAGCGCATCAATGATGTATGCAACGGCGCGTTTTAATGCTTATGTGAGCTGGAGCGGATTCTACACGGCTGAGGATATGGCCGAGCAACGCGAGAGCACGCTTGAATATTTTGCGGAGCAGTATCGTCTGATGCTGGAAGAAAACCTTGACGACTATATAAATAATTTCGAACGCTATCGGCAAACACCTGGCGGACAACATCCTGACGACCCGGTTCAATAGCTTTAGGGAATATCTTTTCTTATATACAAAGTTCGCAAAGCAAAGCAGAACGTGAGGTGTCTCACATGACGTTCTGCGAAGCGTATGCAGGCAAGGATGCCTGCGCTCCAGTCAAAAGAAATCAACCGTCAAAAGAAACCACCTGCGGATGTGCAGGTGGTTGTGACGTGCCGCCCGCTAAGGCGGGAGGTGTTGGGGGAATGGTATATATCTACGTTCCGGTTATGGGAGCAATCCGGCAGCTATCTTGTCCACCAGATGCTTCACGACCTTTGACTTCATTTCGCCGAGGCGTGCATTGCCGACCAACTTCAACTGAGCCTGATGCGAAAATTCTCCCTTGTAGGTAACCTTGCCCGTTGATACTTCGATCATACGTACTTTGGCCGAAATCGAACCGTTATCAATGTCATATCCGGTGACGATCCCGGTCACAACATACTTTACGTTGAGCTGTTTGCCGACGCGGGCAGCTGCCGTTGTCGAACTCTCATTGTTTATCGCATCAAGGTTGCTTTGCGTTGCGTTGCGTGTATGCCTGATGTCATATACGTCATAGGCTTTGCTGTTTGCCAGTGCTGCCGCGATCATGGTCTGAAGCTGACGTTTAATATCCGCCGGAACATCAGAAGCGTTGGCGTTCGGCGTAAATTCGACGAGAGCGATGTCGGTTTCCGAACCTTTCACCGTTCCTTTTGCCTGTGCGAACGTAACGCCCGCCATAGCAATGCCAAGAATAATTGCTGTTAATATCTTTTTCATAGTTCCTCCGATAATGTTCAAATATGAAGCCCAATAATGAGCGCCACATAATAAATGCGGTCTTAAATGAGGAAAACTATCATTGCGGGAATCTTTTTTGCCATATCCGGCAGGGAATGCACGATCGACAGTTAGTTTAAGCCCTCCTAACCACATTTTGCGGTTTGTGGCAAACTGGATGTGATGTCCACATATTCGATCCATCAGTTTGCCGAAAAGGTCGCTCTGGTCACTGACATTGTCAGCCCGGCGGGACGTGCCGTGGCAATGCAGCTTGCGTTGCAGGGAGCTTTTATCATCGGCGGCGTTCCTGACGATACAACCGACAGCGGTGATCTGGCAGATGATCTGCGTGAGCTTGGCACACTTGCAAGCTCGGTCAGGTACGAACGTTCTTCTTTAGCAGGAGCAGAAGCCCTTGCGGATGCGGTCGCATCGACGTTTGGGCGGCTCGATCTTTTGATAAATTGTGTGAAATCTGTGGGCGAATCGGCATTTCTGATAACGGACGCAGTCCGCGACCTGATGGCAGGCAGGCCAAGCCCACGAATTGTCGATGTGTATGAAATTGGCGATGAGGGCGAGGCCGCTAGAAAACAGATCGGGAATTTGCGAGAAGAGATCTTGCAACGAACCCAGGCTTTGCCGGCGAAATTTCGCATGAATGGCGTTGCGGTCATTGCTGGATATAAAGCCGAGCCGGAACACGCGTTATTTAGGGGTAAGGCTGCGACAGAACCCGACGATGTTGCCCGTGTTGTACTGTTTTTGTTGTCGTCAGAGGCAAAAGCCGTAAGGGGCGAGCTGATAGCTCTTGGCAGTGTCGCCTGATAACAAAACTTATATGGATATTTCGTCTGCGTTAACAAGCAGGTCGATTTCGTGATAAACTTTTACCGATGAAGTTGGATGTTTTGATCATAAGAATTGCTTTTATAGGGCTTCTGGCCGCTATCGGCTTTTTGCTGAACCCGTTGGCAAATTGGGGAAGGCTGGATCCGATGGACGAATCAACACGCCGCTTCGTTTCCGCCGCAACCAGCGTTGTCATCGCTCTGGGCATAATCGCTTTTGAGATGCGTTTTCGCCGAGCGACGTTAAAGACCCTTATCGGTGCTGCGGTTGGTTCAATACTTGGAATAATCGGTGCATTTCTCATAGGCGTTCTTATTTCGATCCAGAAAGTAGAGGCCGTTCCGGCAGAAATTCAAACATTCCTGACCATTTCTCTTGCCTTTTTTATGGGCTATATCGGGCTGATGGTCGGTGCGGCAAAAGGAGATTTTCTTGATCTGTCGGCTCTTGGCGGCATCTTTAGCGACAAGACTTCGCGGCCTGATTACAAGATACTCGACACGTCGGTCATCATTGACGGACGCATCGCCGATGTTGCCGAAACCGGATTTCTGGGCGGCAGTCTCATCATCCCAAATTTCATTCTGGCAGAACTCCAGCAGGTTGCCGATTCCGCAGATTCTTCAAAAAGGCAACGCGGGCGACGCGGTCTGGATATGCTCCAGCGGCTTCGCAACAACAGCAAACTGGACGTGCAGATCGTAGAGACAGATTTTCCGGCGGTAAAAGAGGTCGATCTGAAATTGATAGAGCTTGGCAAACAGCTTGATGCCGTCATTGTCACCAATGATTTCAACCTGAACAAGGTCTCGCAGCTTCGCGGCGTTGCCGTGCTGAATATAAACGAACTTGCGAATGCTCTGAAACCGGTCGTGCTGCCGGGCGAAGCAATGCGTGTTTTCGTCCTCAAAGAAGGCAAAGAATATAACCAGGGCGTCGCCTATCTGGATGACGGCACAATGGTCGTCATAGATAACGCAAGAAAGCTGATAGGAAAGACGACCGACATAGCTGTCACAAGTGTTTTGCAGACGACTGCGGGCAAGATGATCTTCGGCCGTCTGTGGGAAGAAAAGGATGAGGTGCCGGAAGGCACGAGCAGTACGGCGATACATGATTCCCGCTCGCTCGGTTTTAGAAAATCAACACGGGAAATACGCCAAACTACGATCGTAGGACAGGTCAAATAGCCTTCGCGTTGCTGGAAAGCGATGAACACAGCCATCATTGTAGCCGCCGGTTCGGGAACGCGTTTCAATTCCGAAAAACCGAAACAATTCGTCGATCTGAACGGCAAACCCGTGCTTGCTCATACGCTTGAGCGCTTTCAGGCGTGTGACGAAGTGGACGCGGTCGTCGTTGTTTTAGCCGAAGAGCATCAGCCATATTTTGTCGAGCTGCTTAACGAAAATCCGCAAATAACAAAGGTCTCGTTTGTCGTTCTGGGCGGCAGGACGCGGGCCGAATCTGTCCGCAACGGCCTGAACGGCGTTGATCCCGCGACAGAGATCGTTTTGGTACATGACGGAGCAAGGCCGCTGGTCACTGTTGAAGAGATCGAGCGTGTAATTGCAAAAGCTAAAGATACGGGAGCCGCGTGTTTGACCGCGGCTGTGACGGACACGATAAAACAGATCGACGGGGACCGAATAGTCGGCACGGTCGATAGACGCGAGCTCCGGCGTGCGCTGACACCGCAGGGTTTTAAGCTTAAGGTTTTGCAAAAGGCATTTGAGAATGCTGATGCCTTGGATGAGCCTGTTTCTGACGAAAGCTACCTTGTCGAACAGCTTGGCGTCAGCGTTGTGTCAGTATCTGGAAGTTCGCGGAACATCAAGATAACTCACAGCGAAGATCTGCTGATCGCGGAAGCATTATTAAAGGACAATATTAAATAGGAACAGATGTCACGTATCGGATTTGGAAGCGATATTCACAGGCTTGTGTCTGGCAGGCCGCTTATCATCGGCGGCGTACAGATCGATTCTGACCTAGGAGCTCACGGACATTCTGACGCCGATGTTTTGCTCCACGCGGTGACGGACGCATTGCTCGGAGCATTGGCACAGGGCGACATAGGAACGCATTTTCCGCCAAGCGACGAACGTTGGCGAAATGCCGAAAGCGTGGTCTTTCTTCGCTTTGCGGCCGGGTTGATGAAAGAAGCGGGTTACACGGTCGCAAATCTGGATTCGACCGTGCATCTTGAGAAACCAAAGCTGCGACCTTTCATTGACGAGATCAGACATCAGTTAGCTGATGCCCTTGAAGTTGAAACAACTCGCATCAGCGTAAAGGCAAAGACGGGCGAAGGCGTTGACGCGGTTGGAAAAAGTGAGGCGATAAGAGCAGATTGTGTGATATTATTGGCGGAAAAGAAGTGAGGATGCATAGGTATGAGACACGTCAATATTGCATGTGTAGTTCTGATATTTTTGGCCGTACCGACAGCTTTTGGACAATTGTCTGATCCCGAAAAAGACATTAACACTCTGAAAACCGAACTTGCTGCCCTTTTACAAAAGAACGGAAGCTATTCCTGGCGAAACCAGAACACACGGCTTACCGATGTCAGTTTCGAAGGATGCCGGATAAGTTTTCAGACCGAGCTAGAGATCGCAATGGAACGCGGTGCTATGCCTTCAACGGATCCACGCGCGGGACTTTCGCGTGACCTAATGCCTGCCGATTCAAAGATACTGACCGAATACGCCTTTGATCTGGCAGAGATAAATCCGAGTGAGATCGATCATCGGATGGATGTCGGCGGCAACATTCGCC
This sequence comes from Acidobacteriota bacterium, assembly GCA_019639215.1. Taxonomy (GTDB): domain Bacteria; phylum Acidobacteriota; class Blastocatellia; order Pyrinomonadales; family Pyrinomonadaceae; genus OLB17. The sequence goes on along the minus strand of JAHBSH010000083.1, from coordinate 9,334 downwards.
TTTTGTTGAAGACGATAGACAACGATGAGATACTTTCTTATAAGATGACTTTTTCTGATGGCCGTGTGTCCGATAGGAAAGCCAGTGTCATCGCGTTGTCCATAAGAAAAAAGGCGGCAAATGATGTAAAGGCCGGTCTGATATCGTTGCTCAGGAGATGTCAGGAATAGACCAAGCGGATATATCTACAGTCAATTAATAATTATTGATAAAAGAGCGGTTTCTACGTTCTCCTATTGCGGCTTAGACTTTCGGGCTGTCCTTGTGCGAAACTTGGGCAGCTTTTCTATTATAAGAAGTAATGAGACCTCAGGAAATAATCACAATAAAGCGTGACGGCGGAGAGCTTTTACGTGAGCAGATCGGCGTGTTCGTTGACGGCGTTTGCGACGGTTCGTGGGCAGATTATCAGATCTCTGCGATGGTGATGGCGATGTTTACGCGAGGTCTGAGCGACGTCGAACGTGATGAACTCACACGGGCAATGCTCTATTCCGGCGAGGTGATGGATCTTTCGGACATCGCTCTGCCAAAGGTTGATAAACACTCGACAGGCGGCGTAGGTGATAAAACGTCGCTGGTTATAGCTCCGCTGCTGGCTGCGTGCGGCGTGGCGGTGCCGATGATCTCAGGCCGTGGGCTTGGACATACGGGCGGAACGCTCGATAAGCTAGAATCGATCCCCGGTTACAACGTAGATCTGACGACGGAAGAATTTCACCGGATCGTGAAAACCTGTGGATTTGCAATGTCCGGCCAGACGGCAGACATAGCTCCGGCGGATAAAAAGCTCTACGCTCTGCGTGATGCAACCGCGACCGTCCCATATATCCCGCTTATCGTTGCTTCGATAATGTCTAAAAAACTTGCAGAAGGGTTGGACGCTCTTGTACTGGATGTAAAGACCGGAAGCGGAGCATTTATGCAGAATTATGAAGATTCTGTAAAGCTTGCAGAGGCTCTTGTTCAAACCGGAAACAATGCAGGCGTCAAGACACAAGCAATCGTGACCGATATGCAGCAGCCGCTCGGACGATATGTCGGCAATGCGGTCGAGGTCTATGAATGTGTGAAGATACTTCGCGGCGAGACGGTCAAAGGCAGCGAGGATACGCTGGATCTTTCCGTCGAACTGACAGCCCGACTGCTTGTTTCTGCCGGCATTGCTACTGATCTCGAGAGAGCACATGAACTGGCAAATGCAAAGATCCAAAATGGCGAAGCTTTGGAAAAATTCCGTGAGAATTGCCGCCTGCAAGGCTCCGGCGCAAGCGTTTGCGATGAGCCCGAATCAATTCTCACAAATGACCTAATAGAACATCGGATCGTAGCCAAAACAGGAGGTTTTGTTACGGAAGCCGATGCTCGTTCAATAGGCGAGGCGGTCGTTATCATCGGCGGCGGCAGAACAAGGGCCGAAGACACGGTCGATCACTCGGTCGGTTATTCGTGTGAAGCAAAGATCGGTGATGAGGTAAGGACAGGCGACGTTCTGGGTGTGCTTTATTGCCGCCGACCGGCAGATGCCGACCGGGTTAGCGAAAAGCTGGAAAGTGCGTATAAAATAAACGCTGAACCTCCAATAAGATCTGAACTGGTCAAAATGGCCATTTGAACACGATGAGAATTCGAACTTTTTCATTTATTTTACTCGTAAGCATGGCCCTGCTGTCGGTTTCGTGCGGCTCAAATGTCACGGAAAGAACTGATTGCACGACGAACGTCGGCATTGTTTTTGATATCGGCGGCAAGAACGACCGTTCGTTCAACGCAGCAGCTTGGGAAGGCGTTCAGCGTGCCGAGAAAGAACTGAATATCTGCCTGCACGACATCGAGCCGGGCAATCCTACATCTATCGAACCCGCAATGCGTGCCTTTGCCGAGCGGAATTTCGATCTGGTAATAGGCGTCGGTTTTGCTCAGGGACCGATAATGCAAAAGGTCGCCGATGATTATCCGAACGTGAAATTTGCGATAGTTGACGGCGTTATCTTTGAAGCCGACGGGAAAACACCAAAGTCCAATGTGGCATCGCTGGTCTTTCGTGAGCATGAAGGTTCGTATCTTGTAGGGCTGATAGCGGCGTCAAAATCACGTACCGGCGTGTTGGGGTTTCTGGGCGGAATGGACATCCCGCTGATCCACAAATTCAATAAAGGGTTTGAAGAAGGTGCAAAGTCTGTAAATCCGAACATACGTATCATTACCAACTACGTCGGAGTGACTGACCACGCATGGAACAATCCCGGCAAAGGAAAAGAACTTGCTCTGAACCAGATTGCCAACGGTGCGGATGTCATTTTCACGGCGGCTGGAAATTCGGGACTCGGGGCGTTTGATGCTGCTGAACAATATGGCCTGAATGCTGATGGAGAACCAAACCGGTTTGTGATCGGGGTTGATTCAAATCAGAACATGGTCAAACCCGGTTATGTTCTGACCTCAATGGTCAAACGTGTGGACAATGCGGTATTTGACGTGATCGAAGAGGTCAGGGAAGGCCGTTTCGTTGGCGGATTTCACGTTTTCGGACTGGATAAGGACGGCGTTGCCTACGCACTGGATGAGCACAACCGCTCGCTCATATCAGACGAATTGCAGAAACGCACAGAAGAAGCCAGAGCCAAGATAATCTCCGGCGAGATAAAGGTAACGGACGCGATGGCGAATTGATGAGCGAAAAACAAACTACATATGCTTGAGATCAGGAATGTAAAGAAAGCTTTTGGTGACTGCGTTGCGAACGAGGACGTATCGCTCCGGGTAAAGGCGGGGACGATACATGCCATTGTCGGCGAGAACGGAGCGGGCAAATCGACGATAATGAAGGTCGTTTACGGTTTCTATAGGCCGGATTCCGGCGAGATCTTATATGACGGCAAGCCGGTGACGATCCGCAATCCACACGATGCTATCGCCCTTGGCATTGGCATGGTGCATCAGCATTTTATGCTGGTGGATACGATGACCGTAGCCGAGAATATCATCCTTGGCGCTGAAACCGGTTCGACAGTTGCGCTAGATCTGGACAAAGCCAGAGCAGAGATAAAAAAGCTTTCTGCGGAACTAAAACTCAATGTCGATCCTGATGCCTTGATCGAAGATCTTTCGGTCGGAGCTCAACAACGGGTCGAGCTTCTAAAAGCCCTTTACCGTGACGCAAAGCTGCTGATATTGGATGAACCGACCGCTGTTCTGACGCCCCAGGAGGTGAACGAATTTTTTGCCATTCTGCGGAGAATGAAAGATCAGGGTAAAACGGTCATTATTATTACACACAAATTGGATGAGGTTTTGGCGATCTCAGATGAAGTGACCGTTCTGCGAGACGGTCGTTCTGTCGGAAACGTTGTTACATCTGAAACTTCAGCGGCGGATCTTGCCAGATTGATCGTCGGCAGAGATGTGCTCTTGCGGGTAGAAAAGCCTGATGCAGATCCGAAAGATGTCGTCCTCTCGGTGAAAAACGTAAAGATCTCTGGTAAACACGGCACAGCGGTCAGTGGCGCAAGCCTTGATGTTCGTGCCGGAGAGATAGTCGGTATTGCCGGTATAGAGGGCAACGGCCAGACGGAATTGATCGAAGCCCTTGCAGGTCTTATCCAAACGACTGGCGGAAAGGTTGAGCTTAACGGACGTGATATTACGGACGCGAACGCTCGTCTCAGAAAAGAACTTGGTGTCGCTCACATTCCCGAAGACCGCCATCGTCGTGGCCTGCTGCTCGATTCCGATCTCGGCGAAAATTCCATCTTGGGAGTGCATTACCGTGAGCCGATAGCGTCGAATGGGTTTATATCTTCATCAGCGGTAAGTTCGCGTGTCGGAGAGATAATTCGTAATTTTGACGTTCGCCCGCCCAATCCGAACCAGCTTGCTCATGCTTTGTCCGGGGGCAATCAGCAAAAGCTGATAATCGGGCGCGAATTTGAACTTAATCCCAAACTTCTTTTGGTCTCACAGCCGACGCGTGGTGTTGATATCGGAGCCATCGAATTCATTCACAGAAAGCTCATCGAATTACGCGACTCAGGTTCGGCCGTCTTGCTGGTTTCAGCAGAGCTTGAGGAGGTCACCGCATTGGCTGACCGATTGCTCGTGATAAGAGATGGAGAATTTGTGGGCGAGGTCGATCCGAAAACCACCTCGGCAGAGGCAATCGGGCTTCTGATGACGGGAGGCTAACATGGAAGTTGACCGGAGCATTTCAAGGACCGTCAGATTCAAAAAGATCGCGACGCAATTTGTTGTTGAAGATGTCGTAAAAACAGCAAACTATTATTGCGACGTTTTAGGTTTCGAGCTTCTGGGCTATTTTGCCGAACCGCCGGTTTACGCGATGGTCGCACGCGGCGACGTGGAAATGCATTTTGGCAAGGCTGATGCCGAACCGCAGGTTTCAAGTGTCGGTCTCAGGCGCGTCGGTTTCGATGCGTATATCTGGGTCGATGACATTCACGGGCTTTATCAGGAATTGAAAGCCGCAGGAGCCGACATCCTTGAAGGGCCGGTCAAACGCATTTATCAAAGCACTGAGGTCGTGATCCGCGACCTCAACGGTTTTACGATCGTTTTCGGTGACTGAAAACATAAGCGCAGATTGCCCGGTCATGTTTAGCAGTTAGTTCAAACCGTTTCTCGCATTTCTTTTTGCTCTTGCCAACTTCTAAGTGCCAGCAATATTGATGAGATGCACTTTCTATCATTGACATTAATTCTTTGATTATCGTAATATTGCGATGTTACGATATGGGCGCGACTAAAACAGATCAATTCGCTACACGAATAAACCACATTGCCAAACTTGCAAAGGCGGTGGGACATCCTGCTCGCGTCGCTATAATAGAACATTTATTGAAGGTCGATCAATGTATCTGCGGAGATATTGTCAGCGAATTGCCGCTTGCTCAGCCGACCGTTTCGCAGCACCTTAAAGAACTGAAAAACGCCGGATTGATAAAAGGGAATGTTGAAGGCAACTCGATCTGTTATTGTCTTGACCATGAGGCGTTCGAGGCCTTGGACGAGTATTTTTCAAAAGTAGTATCAGCCAAAAACTCGGATACTTGCTGCTAAAAATTTTTAACTAATATTATCGTAATATGACGATGGGCATCTTTGTGACTGGAGAAATTTTATGAAATTGTCAGAAATTAAGGAGATCTTGCCGACAATGGCGCAGGTTAGATTTCAGATGGAAGGCGGAGGCACTGTCCCCGAACATTTTCATGTTACTGAGATCGGGAAAGTGACCAAAGACTTCATTGACTGCGGCGGCACCGTCCGCCGGGAAGAACTGATAAATTTTCAGCTATGGTACGCAAATGACGGCGACCATCGATTGCTGCCGGAAAAACTGCTGAAGATCATCGCCAAGTCTGAAAAGACGCTTGATCTAAAAGATGGCGAGGTTGAGATAGAGTATCAGAGCGATACGATAGGTCGCTATTCAGTAGAGTTTTCCGATGGCAGATTTGTTTTGAAAAGCAAGAATACAACCTGCCTGGCAAAGGAAGAATGCGGTGTTACAGAAAAAACAACAAGCAGGAGCATTTCAGAGATGCCCGTTCTGCAGACGGCATGCTGTGGAGCCGGTGTGGGATGCTGTTGATATGCGGGAGGCCATGAAAACCTATCGCAAACCTGTTGTGATAACCGCATCGGTAATATTTCTCCAACTTGCATTTGGGGTAGATTACAAATTTTTCATCATCAACATTATTTGGCTCTTGTTCGATGACTATGGCAAAAAGGAAAATACTGATACTTTGCACGGGAAATAGCTGTCGAAGCCAGATGGCCGAGGGATATCTACGATATTTTGCCGGGGAAAGGGCGGAGATATACAGCGCCGGAGTGGAGGTTCACGGAGTGAACCCGCGAGCGGTCGCGGTGATGAAAGAAGACGGAATTGATATTTCCGAACACACGTCAAACCACATAGATGAGTATAATGGGATCGGTTTTGATATTGTGATGACGGTATGTGACAACGCTAAGGAAAGCTGTCCGTATTTTCCGACAAAGGCGCTAAAATTTCACCGGAATTTTCCTGACCCCGCCAAAGCTACTGGAAGCGAAGCTTTTATTGACGAACATTTCCGCAAAACCAGAGATCTTATAAAAGATCATTTCCGGCAATTTACGGCAGAGCATCTTTCAAAATACTAATCACTTTTTCCCAAAGACGCGGTGCATACGGTCAACGGCTCCGCGCAACGTTTCCATCGAGGCTGCGTATGAAAGCCGCAGAAATCCTTCAGCACCAAAAGCGGCTCCGTCCGTAACGACAACATATGCTTCATTCAAAAGATGCTCTGCAACATCAGCCGATGTTTTGAACCTGTCTCCTAAAAGCCCTCTCACATCAACGAAAGCATAGAATGCTCCTTCAGGAAGAGCGCATTTGAAGCCATCTACTGTGTTCAGGGCCGGAATGAACCACGCACGCCTTTCTGCATATTCGTCAAGCATTGACGCAATGGCAGTCAATGTTTTCTCGGTATCGCGAAGAGCTTTGGCACATGCATACTGTACGAAAGATGTTGGATGCGTCGCCGAATGACTCTGAAGTTTTACCATTGCCTTAGTCCAGGCATCGTTGGCAATGGTGTAGCCCGAACGCCAGCCGGTCATCGCAAATGTTTTGGAAAAACTGCCTGCAATGCACACATATTCACGCATCTCTTTTGGCAAAACGGCAAGAGAATAAGGTTCTGTCGGTTTGTAGGTAAAGAAAAGATAGCATTCGTCCGTCAGGACGTAAACATCGCGTTCGGCGCACGTCTCAACTATCTTTACCATCTCATCCGGAGGAATGACACGACCCGTCGGATTATTCGGTGAATTGATAATGAGCAGCTTTGTGCGGTCAGTTATCGACCTTTTGACCTGATCTGCATTTAGGACAAATCCGGTTTCCATCGTGTCAATAAAGACATTGTTAGCAACACAGAACGTTGAGATCTCAGGAAAAGTGACCCAATATGGTTTTGGAATTAAGACATCGTCACCGGGATTCAAAATTGTGCAGGCAGCATTGAACAATGCCTGTTTGCCGCCACAGGCCGCTGCAACCCGGGCAGGATCGACCTCGGCGCCGAAACACATCGCGTAAAATTCCGCTACAGACTGGCGAAGATCGGGCATTCCGCTGCTTGCGGTATATTTTGTTATGCCTTTGGAAATGCCTTCTACGGCGTACTCCTTGATGAATTTCGGTGTGTCAAAATCCGGTTCTCCAACGGTTAGGTCGGTAACGCTGTGCCCTTTTTCGCGCAGTTCAGCAGCTTTTTGCGCCGCCTTCATCGTGGATGAAGCATGCATCCGGGCAACATTCAATGATTCGGAAAAGTTTTTTGCCATTTTATTCTTAAATATCCGATATAAAGGCTAACGAGTGGCGAGTTTGTTCCGCATTTGTTCTTCTACGCTAGGCGGGATAAGTCCTTCAACGCGGCCGCCAAGCTCAAAGACCTGTTTCATCAACGTGGAAGACACATAAGAGAATTCTTCATCAGCCATGAGGAAGACCGTTTCAATAGTAGGTTCCAGCTTACGGTTCATCAATGCCATACGAAGTTCGTATTCGTAGTCACTGACCGCTCGTATGCCGCGAACGATAGCGGTTGCCTTCCGCTCCTTTGCAAAATGTGCGGTCAGCCCTGAAAAACGATCTACTACAATATGACAGCCATTACCGCCTAATGAGGGAATGATCTCCTCGATCATTGAGCAGCGTTCTTCGACAGAAAACATCGGATTTTTATCAGGATTATTCAACACCGCGATGATTATTTCGTCAAAAAGAGGAAGGCTGCGCGTGACGATATCAAGATGACCGTTCGTCAAAGGATCAAATGAACCGGGGAAAATGGCTCGACGCATAATCACCTTGCATTGTAAGGCTTTGGAGGACATTTGTGAAATCAGAAGTTTGAAACTGTTTCGGCAAGTGAATGAATGGGGGAAATAAAAGATCGGGTTGGGGTTTAATGGTGGCCGCTGTATGGTGGGCACAAAGTAATTACCGATAACGAGAATTTCTTTGTTCCGGCTGCTTGGCAGATGGTTTTTTATGGTATAAGTGCTAAGATTTATGTTTACAGAAAGCAAATCGGCCGAATTACATGTCTATGTAAGGGCGACTCATCAACCAATATGGCAAAGAATGGAAAGGCCGCGGCCTTTTACGACCTGGAAGGAACGCTTGTCAGCACTAATCTGGTGCATACGCTCGGATTTTACTCGACCAGACAGCAAGGTTTATGGCAGACGGCTAAAAAAAGTGTCGGAACGCTGACCAAGCTGCCATTTTTCGGTATTACCGATCTGTATTCGAGAAACGTCTTTAACGAGGTCTTTTTTCGCAGTTATGCAGGATGGTCTCATGATCGCCTGCGATATTTCTCGGAAGAGCTTTTTGAAGACGTTCTGAAACCGGCGATCTATCCGGGAACCTCAGAACTGATCGCACAGGGCAAAAAGATAGGTCAATTGCAGATCGTTTTGACCGGAGCTTTGGATTTTACGATAGACCGTCTGATGGATCATCTGGGAATAGATGATTATGTGGCAAACCGGCTAGAGTTTGTTAATGGTTATGCAACGGGCCGCGTTCTGCCTCCTGTGATGGCATCTGCCACGAAAGCAAAATGGATACGCGAATACGCAGAGAAAAATGACATAAACCTTAGCGGTTCTTATGCGTATTCAGACAGTATATCCGATCTGCCGATGCTTTCAATCGTTGGGCATCCGGTAGCTGTAAATCCTGATTTCAGGTTAAAGCAGACGGCTTTACAGCATGATTGGGCGATACTCGATCTTAAATAAATAGATCCATTTTTTTGAGGTGCCAAATGGCACAAAGGAGTTTTTGTGAGCAGAAGTTTTACAGTCAGATCATTTGCGGCTTTGTTATTGCTGATGACAGCCGTTGTTTTAGGCCAGGCACAGACAGCCGGACGTCCGGCAAGCAATCCTACATCAAAGATCATTGATGCGGGGCAATTACTAAAGGACATTGAATATCTATCGTCAGACGAACTGGAAGGGCGCTCGGCCGATCTGCCTTCGATGGCAAAGGCTCGTGAATACGTAGAAAAGCGATTTCGGGAAGCAGGTTTAAAACCATTAGGTGACGGCTATCAGCAGGAATTTGAATTTACGCCCAGACGCTCTGAAACAAAGCTCAAAGGAATAAATTTTATCGGGCAGATAAAGGGCAGCAAGAAAGCTGATAAATATATCGTTATTACCGCTCATTACGATCATGACGGCATACGCAATGGCCGGATATACAACGGAGCCGACGATAACGCATCTGGAACGG
>JAHBSH010000082.1 GCA_019639215.1 Acidobacteriota bacterium | reverse complement strand
TACTTTAGCTTTCTTAATGTGACCCAAAAGATTTTTTGTTATGGAACGTCTGTTCTTGAGATCGCGGCGTGTTGAAACGACCGGCAGGTCGTCGATCGTTACGGCAACTGTTCGGTTCGCTGTCTGGCCTGATGAGATACCGGAGAACGTAAAGAACAGTAAGGCTATGATCGCTTTTTTCATGATGATAATACTTGGGACAGCAGAGATCTAAGGCTATGCTGAACACGCTGTATCGTTTACCTGTCCAACTGATAGGTTGCGACGCTTGTCGGTGTTTCGTAACAGCGAACCTTGTAAACCTTGACCCGGTCATCGCCGACACGGCTATTCAGATATTCGACGAAATATCGTGCGATATTTTCTGCTGACGGATTCAATTCGTCGTCGAACGGAGGCAGTTCATTAAGGTTGCGATGGTCTAGGTATTTCACTATTTCGTCTGCCGCTTTTTTAAGGTCGCCAAAATCGATCAACAGGCCGATGTTGTTCAATTCTTCGCCGCAGGCATATATCTCGACCTTATAATTATGGCCATGAAGATTCTCACACTTGCCCTTATAGCCGCGCAGCTGATGGGCAGACGAGAAATCGCGTTCTATCATTACTTCAAAAAAAGAGGACATATCAAGAGTTCGTCGCGTATTGCAATATTACTTCTTTCTGGTCAGGTTGCGAAGCGTGTCATCATCTACTGATCTGAGATGTACATCCCGCTGTGGAAATGGCAGTTCTATACCGGCATCATTCAGGGCAGCGTATATATCAGTGACCATTTCGCTTCTCAGTCCGACAAGCTTTTCAGGATCTTCAACCCAGACACGCAGTTCAAAATCTATACTGCTTTCTCCAAGATTGGAAAAAAGTACCTTTGGTTCAGGATCAGAGAGAATATCTTCTTTAGTAGAGGCGATCTGGTACAGAATGTCCATTATCCGCTTCGGGTCGGTTCCGTAAGCAACGCCGATCATAATATCTATACGGCGTTTTGTGTCTGACATGGTCCAATTCACAACCTGCTCAGATACCAGCATACTGTTCGGCACTATGACATCAGAACCGTCAACCTTTCTGAGAACGCTGGCACGAAGCCCTATCTCTTTCAATGAGCCGACGTGTTCATCTATCTGTATCGTGTCACCAACCTTTACCGGCCGCTCGAACAGCAGGATGAGGCCGGACACAAAATTATTTATTATTGTCTGCAAACCAAAACCGATACCAACGCCGATCGCTCCCGCAACAATAGCAAATTTTGTGAAATCTACGCCGAGTTCACCGACAGCGAAGAGAAAACCTATAACGATCACCGCATAGTGCAGCGTGGTCGAAATGGCATAGGATGCACCGCGGCCAACAGCCCAACGCGGATACAGTTCTTCTTTGAGAATGAATTGCAGGAAACGTGAGATCAGCACCGCGACCCAGAGGGTTGCCGCGAAAACAATGATATCGCCTATCGATATCTCAAATCCGCCGACGCCAAACGACAATGAAACAAAGGCAGAGAGTTTTTCAAATACATACTGATACACCGAAAATACATTAAGCACGACCAAAACCCACACCAGTGCGGCTATCCAGCGTATGAACTTGAAAATGGTTTCGCGTATGACATAGCGGTTATTCTTGACCACCTTGATCAGCGAGAGCGGCCTCATGCGCAGGGCGAAGATAACAACACCCTGTATGATGCGAAGCGTCGCATAGATGATCAACGCCGCATAGATGCTTGACAGCACGCCATTGCCGACCAGGTTTGCCAGATTTACATAGCCAAAGAGCTGTGCAAGAAATGCAAAGCCGAATATGCCTGCCAAGAAAGGAATGGTCTTTTTAAGAGTTTCGATGGTGCGGCTTTCGCGTGCTTCGACGCTCTTTGTAAAACTCTTGCTTCTATATACCCAAAAAAGGAAGATGACCGCCGCCGCCATTTCACCAAGGAAGAGAAACCTGCCTGCTGATGAGTGGTCGGGAAAAACATCCCTGATACGGTCAAGAAAGAAGAAGAACACCATTGCGTTCAGCAGCAGGTGATAAGATCTTCCGACCAGCCGTCTCATAAGTATGACCGCCGGAACAAGTCCGGCAAGCCCTATCAGAGCGCGAAGCAGGACAGGTGCCTGCGGGTATAGCCATCCTGAAAGAAAGATCGAGATGACGAGAGCGGATACGACCGGAAGAGCAAAGACCTGTGCGGCTGTTTCTAGCTTTGGCTCAGCCTCAACGTGCGGCCGGATAAAACTCCTTGCCCAATACAATGCTCCCACAATGACGAAGAACAGAAGCCCATGTACTAAAAATCGGTCGAATCTGCTGGCGGCATATGTCCTTAGCTCGGCAATCTGTTCTGTGACAGATTCTCCTGCATCCTTGCTGTTTCTATTCAGGTCAGATGCATTTAGAACTGACCATGCCGGAGGGCCGTCTCGACGGAAAATACCAGAAAGGAGATTATTTCGGCGACTGGCAGCTTCTGACAGTATCGAGGCGATCTGAGCATCTATTCCGGTCACGCGCGTTTGCAGAGAGAGTACCTGACGCTGGCTTCCTTCGGTCAGGCTGGTTGTCGCTTTGATATCCGCGATCGTGTCCCGTACCTTTTGCAGTACCTCTTCGGGTACTGAATCGACCGAAACCGTCGGGGCTTCCGTATTAGCCGGTGCTTCTGATCCTGTCAGAGCCGAAAGCGTTTTGTTCCACGTATCGGCCATCCGGGCGAGATCGGCAAGATCTTTTTCGCGTTCCAGTGCCTGTCTTTGCAGGTCACTGGTCCAAGCCGTCAGCCGTTGTGTCACCGGCAGCCAGTTCTGCTCGGCAGAACGCAATTCATCGAGCGAAGGATTGCCGCTCAATATTCGGCCGGTCTCGACCTCCAGACGGTCAATTTCATGACGTAATCCCTCAAGCTCACCATCAATTGCTGCATTGGCCGATGAATTATCCAGCGATGTACGTATAGTCTTTAGCTTCGCCGTCGCAGCTTCCGCCTCAGAAAGCACAGACGATACAGGGATCGGTGTTGGCGTTGCGGTTGGCGTCGGTGTCGGCGTTGCGGAGCCTGAGGCTTCAGATCCGCTTTTGCTTTCGGCTTGTGCCAAAACTGCGGTACAAAGCAGACCTGCCAGGAACGATACCTGCACCGGCCTGAAGAGAAATTGGCACACCACCAACTTTCGAGTTTTTAACCGACCAAAATACATCTGTAAACCTTATTATATGACAAGATGCAGCATTTACCGCAATATGAGGAGAATTATCAGGTCGGTCGACGGGAAATGAAGAGCAACAAATCGCTACATTTTTATTTGGAAGAGGTATAACCCAGAATTGATTCAACATCAGATAAATTGTTTGTTATCCGCATTCGCGGTAGGCTTTCCAGGAATGTGCGGCCGTAAGGTTTTGTGCGGATGCGCGGGTCGAGTATGGCTATGACGCCGCGGTCAGTGCGGCTGCGGATAAGGCGGCCGATGCCTTGCTTCAGCGTGATGACCGCCTGCGGAACGCTGTAATCCATGAATGAGCGTCCGCCGTTGTCGTCGATGAACTTACTGCGGGCGGCGACAAGAGGGTCGCTAGGTACGGCGAAGGGAAGTTTGTCTATTATCACGCACGAAAGCTGGTCGCCCTGAACGTCCACGCCCTGCCAGAAACTCGAAGTGGCAAAAAGAACCGCGTTCGGTGTCTCGCGAAAGCGTTCTATCAACGCCGCTTTCGAAGTAGAACCTTGAACGAAGCAGGGGTAATTCACGCGTGATGACACCAGTTCGTAAAGCGTATTCATTGAAAAATTGCTTGTACAAAGAACGAACGCCCGGCCTTCGGTCACGTGGAGCAGTTTTACGATCTCGCCTGCGGCCATTTGCGAAAATTCAGCCGAACGCGGATCAGGCATCGCCTTTGGCAGATAAAGCACCGCCTGTTTCTCAAAATCAAACGACGAACGAGCGGTAAAGCTTCTTGTGTTTGCGGCGTCCAGGCCGAGCCGTTCACGGACAAAATTGAACGAACCTGCGGCGGAAAGTGTTGCTGAGGTCAAAATGCAGCTTTCCACTTTGTCAAAGAGTTTTTCTCTCAGCAGTTCCGAAACGTCAACGGGCGAAGCGTGCATATACACACCTTTTCCGCGTCGCTCCAGCCAATAAACAAAATTTGTTTCCGTTTGTGAGACAATGAACTCCATGTCGAACCGAGCCTGCCGCGTCCTTCGCAAAAGGCTTTCGGCCTCTGCCATTTCAGTGGCAAACTTTTCCAATACATTCTCTAGTGTTCCAAGAGCGTTATCGAGGGCGGCGTAAGCTTCGCCAAGCGGCGTCGCTTGTGACGTTCCACTTGACGTGCGGTTGTAGAAAACATCCCTGACCAGCGGATATCTTCCTTCGTTCCTCGTCTGTGAGAATCTCAGCCAAAATTGTTCAGAAAGTCCCATTATTCTCGCCGCAACTTTTGTGAGGTCACGTGTGCTCAACGGGTCATGGATCGGTAGATTGTCGGTGTCGCGGGCAAGCTCGTCCAGCTGAAAATTCGAAATCTCAAAGCCGAAGTAATCAGCGGCGATGTCTTCTATCAGATGAGCTTCGTCAAAAATGACCGCACCGTAATCAGGTATCACCTTGCCGAACTGATTTCCGCGAACGCTCAGATCGGCAAAGAAAAGGTGATGATTGACCACAACAATATCCGCGCCGTCTGCACGGCTTCGCATTCGTGTGATAAAGCACGGATCATAGTCAGGACATTTTTGACCGATGCAGACCTCGCCGCGGGCGTTTATGCGGTTCCAGAATGAGATGTTTTCAGGCAGATCTACCAGTTCGCGGCGGTCGCCGGTGTCAGTATCGGGCATCCAACGGCTTATCTTGCGGAAATGATCCATCTGATCGAGGCCGTCAAGTATCGGCTGATGCTCTGCCTTGTGGACGCGATAGATACAGGCATAGTTGGAACGCCCTTTCATATACGAGGCCGAAAATTTTGCCGGCAATATCTTTTTAAGAAAAGGTATGTCCTTTTCCATCAGCTGTTCCTGCAAATTTTTCGTTCCGGTTGAAATGACAATGCGCTTTTTCTGGCCCAACGATGCCGCTATTGCCGGAATAAGATATGCCATCGTCTTGCCGGTGCCTGTTCCTGCCTCGACGATCAGATGTTTGCGGTCAGCGAAAGCCTGGCCGATCTCTTCGGCCATTTTTATCTGTTCTTCCCGATGCTCGTAATTCTCATGATTACGAGAAATAAGTCCCGCCGGGCCGAATACGCTGCTGATAAGGTCTTCACTCATGCAAAGGGTTTTTGTTGACACTCCAGACGCCTTTTAGTAAAACATACTGAGATTTGCTCAACTCGAGATTTGTCCGCTCGAAAGGCTTGCCACCCACGTCCAATGGCCGATCATCTAAATTCGTCGACGGTTCGTAAAAAGATGTAGGATAACATTGTAGTTTCAATGCACGTTAGTGTCGAAAGCATTTGTATGACACTTTAGTATTGTAGTTATCTAATGACCTATTGTGTGTTGGCAGATCGCCGACGCAAAGATATCGTTAGTTCTAAAATGATCGGTTGCCCGTAAATTGATGTCGTTAAGGAAACAGTTCAATATGAAATACCCCCGTAATATTTTTGCAGCAAAAAAAGGCATATTTACACTTCTATCTCTTTGTTTTGTCTCAGTTTTAGCGATTGTTCCCGCTTGGGTGACGGTTGGTGCCGGTGATGAAAGATCGCCGAAAAGAACGATCCAGAATGATAAAGATCATTCGCAGGAACTGCCCAATTTTGATATCCGCTCTGACAAAAAATCGTATGAAAAACTGGTGAGCCTCAGGCTTCGCAGCGGCGTAAATGCTGTTGCCGTTGCCGATCTTCGCGACACTATGGCGGCGGCTGAAACAGACCTTCGTAAAAAGGTTCCTCAGCTAGAGGTGATTTATAACCGACATTTAAGGTCTCCCGAATTGATCACTCCTTCGGTCAAGCAAGGTAAAGCATTTCTTACGGATGCTTCGCCAATGAGACGCACGGACATTTTGCGGCGCTTTCTGAATGAGAACAGCGATCTGGTCGGCATGTCCGGCGGACAGATGGATCAGTTGAAAGAATTTTCCGACTATTCAAATCCTGAAGGCGAACTCAGCTTTGTTGAGATGGAGCAGGAGATAGACGGCATCATGGTGTTTCGCGGCAGCGTAAAAGCCGGTTTCAACCGTGACGGACAGATCATCCGCGTAATCAATAATCTTGCTCCCGGTCTTGACAGTCATTCCTTGTCAAAGGAATTTGGCGATCCGGCGACTGCTGTCGACTCTGCTTTCAGGCACATAAATATGACTCCGGAAAGAACGGGAACAGCAGAAAGCATATCAGCCGGGGATGACAAGGTTGTTTTTGGGACAAATGAATGGTCGCCCACAGCTCAAAAGGTATATTTCCCGACCGAACCCGGCGTCGCCGTGCCTGCATGGCTTGTACTGATATGGCAGCCGGTCAATGCTTATTATGTTGTGGTCGATGCTCAGAGCGGCACGATGCTCTGGCGAAAGAATATTACCGAGGATCAGTCAGAGTCGGCAACCTACAATGTCTATGCAAATCCTAATGCAATGATCAACCTTGCCGAGAGCCCTGCGCCACTGACGCCCGGCCCGGTCGATCCGAGCAGCGGTACGCAAGGGGCTTTGCTTACACGCTCCAATATCTCGCTTGTCGGCAATGAGGGATTTTATTCCTTCAACAGCAACGGCTGGATAACCAATGGAAATAATACGACGGACGGAAACAATGTAGAGGCAGGCTTGGACCTTATATCTCCTGACGGCATTGACGCAGGTACTCAGGCCACAGGAAATCCGAACAGAGTGTTTTCATCTTCATGGAATCCGCCTCCCGGAAACCCGGCTCCGGGCGATGCTCCTTCTCACGTCGAATCAAGACGCGGTGCTGTCATTCAGATGTTCTATGCGATGAACCGCTATCATGACGAACTCTACAGGCTCGGGTTCAATGAGGCCGCAAGGAATTTTCAGCACAACAATTTTGGCCGGGGCGGAGTTCAGGGAGACAGAATATCAGCAGAAGGGCAAGACAGTTCTTCGACGAATAACGCAAATTTCGGTACGGGAATGGATGGTGTTCGCGGACGTATGCAGATGTTCGTCTTTACACCGCCCTCACCTCAGCGTGACGGTACGGCTGATATGGATATCATGCTGCATGAGGTGACACACGGAACCTCAAACCGCCTGCACGGCAATGCTCTCGGCCTAGGTGACGATATGTCCAGGGCGATGGGCGAAGGCTGGTCAGATTTTTACGCACATTCCCTTCTTTCTGAACCGAACGACCCGATAGGCGGCGTTTATTCGACAGGGGGATATGCATTGCTTCAAGGATTCAACGTCGTCGGGACGCGAAATTACTATTATGGTATTCGACGCTTTCCGAAAGCGATAATGTCATCGACCGGCGGTCCGAACAACCGTCCGCACAACCCGCTCACGTTTGCAGACATCGATCAGACCAAGATGAGTTTGTCCGACGGAGCATTTCCGGTAATGACCGGCCCGCATGTTTCAACGGTCGCCGATCAAGTTCACGCTGCAGGCGAGGTTTGGAGCACCGCATTGTGGGAAGTACGAGCAAGATTTGTTCAAAGGCTTGGCTGGGAGACAGGGAATCGACGAATTCTGCAGTTTGTAACAGACGGAATGAAGCTGAATCCTTTTGAGCCGTCTTTCATCGAGGCCCGCGACTCGATAATCGCAGCCGCAATAGCCGGAGGTACTGCGGAAGATGTAAGGGATATTTGGACGGGATTCGCTATCCGTGGAATGGGATCCGGAGCGAGTGTTCAGCATCGCGGCGGATACAGCACCGGCGGAACTGGAACCGCTCGCGTTACCGAATCATTTGACTTACCTAACCTGACCCAAACAGTTCCGATATCAGTTATTGACACTGCCGGCAATAACAACGGTTATGCCGAACCCGGTGAAAACGTCAAACTGCTTATCGGGCTAGGCAATCGCACAGGATGGGATGCAACAGGAGCAACACTGAGCATTGAGAACGGAGGTTCAGCCAATTATGGCACGATATCGCACAATTCGGGAGCCGCACAGGAAGTTGATTTCACCGTGCCTGATGCCGTGCCGTGCGGCGGAGCGTTAGAAATAACGCTGAATGTTAACAGCAGCCTGGGGCCTGTTACCTTTACGCGAACCTTGTTTGTAGGCGTCCCCCAGACAACCTTGGATGAGGATTTTGACGACGGTTCTTCGATACCTTCCGGCTGGACGGCAACATCTGTTGCCGGCGGCCCCAATTTCGTAGTCTCTTCCGCCCGTTCACATACAACACCTAACGCTATGTTCGCGATTGAACCGGAAACGGTCGGCGGCGGATCTGACCTGACATCACCCTCTATTCCTATCAGTGCTTCTGCAGCACAACTCAGTTTTCATCATTGGTATGCCACTGAAGACGGATGGGATGGGGCAGTCCTTGAGATCAGCATCGGTGAAGGAGCTTTCCAGGATATTCTCGCAGCAGGCGGTAAGTTCCACTCAAATGGATACACCGGCCTCATCAGAGCTGGAACAAATAATCCGCTTTCGGAGCGAACGGGTTGGGAAGGGAATTCCGGCGGATTTGTCGAAACTCTTGTTCAATTGCCCTCATCGGCTAACGGACAGAACGTTCGGCTGAGATGGCGAACCGGATCCGACAATAACACTGTCGTTCGCGGTTGGGACGTGGATACTGTCAAGGTGATCGGCTCTTATGCTTGTACTTACGAACCTCAGCCGGGGATCAGCAAAGCAAGAGCTGATTTTGACGGTGACGGAAGGACCGACATCTCCGTGTTCCGGCCGTCAACCAGTCTTTGGTATCTCGAGCGCTCAACTCAAGGGCTGACAGGAGTATTGTTTGGACTGGCGAGCGATATCATTGTTCCCGGCGATTATGACGGGGACGGCAAGACAGATGTAGCTGTTTTTCGTCCTTCAACCGGCGTTTGGTATCTGCTTCGCTCGACCGAGGATTTCGGGACAGTGCAGTATGGCGAGCCGGGTGATATTCCGGTTCCGGCCGATTATGACGGAGACGGCAGAACAGACTTCGCCGTCTATAGGCCGTCGAATGGAAGATGGTATATCTGGAAAAGCACAGAAGGTCAGACCTCCACAGCATTCGGATCTGCAACGGACCTTCCGGTTCCCGGCGACTATGACGGCGACGGCAAGGCGGACGTTGCGATATTTCGCAACGGAGCTTGGTGGATATTGAGGAGTTCGACGAACACAAATATAGTGGTCACGTTCGGCTTTGGTACTGACAAGCCGGTGAACGCAGACTATGACGGAGATGGCACGGAGGATGTTGCGGTCTTTCGTCCGAGTAATGGTGTTTGGTACATCTTCAGAAGCGGTGACGGAGGAGTAAGCTACGTTCAGTTTGGAATGAATGGTGATGTTCCGATACCGGGCGATTATGATGGCGACGGAAAGTCAGATCAAGCGATCTTTCGCAACGGCACATGGTGGATAAACCGTTCGACAGGTGGTCATTCTGCGCATCCATTCGGATTTGGCGATGATCGTCCTGCCCCAGCGGCATATCTTCCAAGATAAACTGGGTCAAAAGGCTTGGTAAAAAACGGACGCTGATCATAGAGATCCGTCCGTTTTTTTGATCTTAATGTTTTTACTTGGTTGTTTATATCATCATAAATTGACCTGACATCGCTATTCTGGTATAACCATAGCACATATTTTAATGTCGGCTGTTAGGGGCAATCACCTTTACTTCAATATCCGGCGGAAAAAGTTCACTCTTTGCCTTTGTGTGCGGTATTACACGGCAGGCATTTTTCTCATCATTATTGATCCTGTCATGTTCTTTAGGATTTGGTTTTTGTCCATCCCTCATGACGGGCTTTTCGCAATAATGCATAGCTTTTAGGAGGGCTTTAAATGGAAAACACTTCGCTCAGAGGGACTCGTATGGGTCTTATAGCGGTATTGTGCGCTTTCGGACTTCTCGCGGTCCTTACGCTGATACCCACACAGTTTAATTGGGAGGTTAGCAGTCAAAGCGGCGACGAAGTTGGCGGCACGCGGATGACAGCACATACTCCCGACAATGACCTTGAGAATTACGACATACGATCCGGTGCGAGTAAGGAAGCACATGGTTCCTTGGCCAAGATACGTGAATCTGCCGGAAAGAACGCGGCGGCGGTAGCGGATGTCAAGGACGGTTTTGTTCGCGGAGAAGAATCTTTGCGACAAAGGGTTCCGACACTCAAAGTAGAGTACAGCAAAGAGTTGCTGAACGCAGAGGTCATAGGCCCTGATGTCACCAAGGGGCGTGCTTTTTTGACAGGGCCTGGTGACGGCGACCGAGTTGGCAAATTGCGCAATTTTCTTCGAGAGAACAACGCGCTTGTTGGTGTTAACAATGATCAGATCGGCAAACTCAAAGTTGTTGCTGATTACACCAATCCGGACGGGAACCTTTCCTATGTTCATCTTGAGCAGGAGATCGGCGGCGTCCCGGTATTTCAGGGCGAAGTAAAGGCAGGCTTTACCAAACAGGGAGAGATCGTGCGGGTCATTAACAACCTGGCACCGGCACTTGATTATAACTCCCTTACAGCAGGAGCAGATTTTGGCGATCCACGCCGGGCTGTTATCAATGCTGCAAAACATACCAATATTGATGTCAATGGCATCACATTAGAGCGTGAGGACTCTCTCTCATCAGCGAACAAGGTGGTTTTCGGCTCCGGTGATTGGGCTACGACAGCCGAGCGGATGTATTTCCCAACAGAACCTGGTGTTGCTGTTCCGGCTTGGCGTGTTCTTATCTGGCAGCCAGGCGATACTTACTATGTGATAGTTGATGGCCGCGAAGGGGCTATGCTATGGAGAAAGAAGATCACATCGCATCAGACACAGTCGGCCACGTACCAGGTCTATCGCAACACTGGTGCAATGATCGATGTTGCGGACAGCCCGGCACCGCTTTCTCCGGGGCCGGACAATCCGGGCAGCGGAACGCAAGGTGCTCTTCTTACGCGTGAGAACGTCACACTTATCGGCAACGAGACCGTCGGCGGAAGAAGCTATGCATTTGTCCAGAACGGATGGATAAATGACGGAGCCAACGGCACAGACGGCAACTTTGTCGAGGCCGGCATTGACCGTGACGGGACAAACGGCGTTGACGCCATCCAGATGGGTGACGGCGAATGTCCGGGAGCCGGATGCCGCGTTTTCACCTCCACATGGAACCCGCCTCCGGGCAACCCTGCGCCGGGCGACGATCCGCTTACCGCACAGGCACAGCGCGGTGCGGTCATCCAGATGTTTTACGTGATGAACCGTTATCAGGCCGAAATGTATAGCCTTGGTTTTACCGAAGCTGCAAGGAATTTTCAGCACGTTAACTTTACCGGACAGGGCGCTCAGAATGACCGCGTTTCGGCAGAGGGCCAGGACAGTGCCAGCACCAATAATGCTAATTTCGGCACACCCGCTGATGGCGGCCGTGGCCGTATGCAGATGTTTCTGTGGACCGGCCCAACACCGGACTATGACGGTACGGCAGATGCCGAGGTCATTATCCATGAGGTAACTCACGGTCTTTCAAACCGCCTTCACGGCAATGCGGGAGGACTGAACTCCAATATGGCCGGTGGAATGGGCGAAGGCTGGTCAGATTTTTATGCCCTGGCAATGCTTTCAGAGCCGGATGACCCGATCGATGGCGTCTATTCCGTGGGCGGTTATGCGACATACCTCATAACCGGCGGCTTTACCGGAAACTATTATTACGGTATTCGCCGATACCCGAGGTCGATCATAACCTCGACCGGCGGTGCCAATAACATGCCGCACAACGCATACAGGTTCAGCGACTTGAACGCGGGCTGTGGTTCGCGGTTTACCAACACAAATTTTGCCTACGCCCGCGGGCCGGTTGGCAGTGCGACCTGCGATCAGGTCCATAATGGTGGTGAGATATGGAGCACGGCCCTTTGGGAAGTGCGTTCCAGATTAGTTCAGCGTCTCGGATGGGAGATCGGCAACAGAAAGATGCTTCAACTTGTTACTGACGGTATGAAGCTATCGCCGATAACGCCAACATTTCTAACTGGCCGTGATGCTATTATTGCGGCAGCCCAGGCAAGCTCGTTTGCCCCTGAGGCGGCAGCTGATGTCGCCGATATGTGGGATGGCTTTTCCACCAGAGGTTTGGGTTTTAGCGCCAGCATCCAGTCAACCAGCCCTGCGTCAGTGACAGATGGGTTTGATTTGCCTAATGTAACGGTAGCCCCGCCGGTCACGCAGACTGACGGATCACCGGGCGGCGATGGCGATGGTTATCCAGAGCCAGGCGAAACGATAATCCTGAGTGTGCCTGTGGTTAACAACACTGGAGAGTCTGTTACCGGTGTCACCGTAACTGTTGCAGGTGGCTCACCTGTTTCATATGGAACGATAGAACACGGACAGACAGTATCTCAGCAGATACAATATACAGTTCCCGCAGAATCAGTTTGCGGTTCTTTGCACACAGTTGAGATCGTGGCGGCAAGCTCTATCGGAGCTCAGCCTCCTTACGAACATGAACTTCGTTTAGGTGTGCCGACAGTTGGCAGTTCCGCCCAGAATTTTGACGGTGTAACTGCTCCAGCATTGCCGGCTGGATGGGAAAGCATCTTAGTGACCGGTACAGCAAACGATTGGGTAACGACCACTGCTCAGGCAAATTCTGCTCCGAATTCAGCATTTGCTGCCGACATATCATCGCTGAGTGATTCAACACTTCAAGCCAGTGCACAAATCACATCTGCTTCTGCTCAACTTGCTTTCAAGAACCGATTCACGCTTGAAACCAACTTTGACGGAGCTGTGCTTGAATATTCTACAAACGGTACTGATTGGGTCGATGTATGTCCTGATTGCGCCAGTGTTTGTCCGGGCGCGAATTGTCCGTTCGTAAGCGGCGGTTATACCTCAACCATTAGCTCAAGCTTCCAAAGCCCAATTATGGGGCGCCGTGCTTGGTCAGGAACTCAAGCGACCTTTATGGATACGGTGGTCAACCTGCCGGCTTCGCTGAATGGTCAGAATATCTTTATTCGATGGAGAATGGCTTCCGACGTATCAGTTGGTTCTACAGGTATCTGGGTCGATGATATAACTCTGACAGGTGGCGGTTTTGTAGATAACTATGCCTGTGGTGCAGGAACACCTACGCCTACACCTACGCCTAGCCCCACACCGACACCGAGTCCTACTCCAACACCTAGTCCAAGCCCGACACCGTCGGCCACCTTTATCTATGATAACGGCGGTCTGGCAACGGGTTCCGTGTCAGGAAGCGGAGTGAATGCTCCGGCAAATTATCAGTGGAGTGAATTACAGCGGAATCCGAATGGCGATTCTAACACCACTTTGGGTGCCGGATGTCAGCGTATTGGATCAACCACTGCCAATCGCTGTGCGGATGATTTTACAGTCCCGTCAGGTCAGACTTGGACGATAGATCAGGTAGTTAATTATGCTTACCAGACGGGCTCGACCGCAAATCCGATCGTAGGCGCAAATATACGCATATGGAACGGAAGGCCGGGAGATGAAGGCAGTACGGTAATCTTTGGTGATGACACCACGAACCGCATTGCTTTTGTAACTGACTCTGGTCTGTATCGCATAGGCAATACATTAGGCGGTAACGGTGGGGTTGGCGCGGCCGCTACGGGCACCACCCGACGGCTCTGGAGGATCGATGTCAACGTTAGCCCTGCTCTTGTATTGACGGCCGGAACATATTGGGTAGACATGCAATATGATGCTGGTGCAAATGGCAATTTCTCACCTTTGGTCACCGTACCTGGAGCACGTAATGTCGAAGGGTCTAATGCACGTCAGTTCATTAGTTCAACTGCAGTATGGCAAGACCTGCTCGATATTGGCGAACCCACGGCTACACCACAGCCGAATGTTGTTCCGGATCTTCCAATGGCATTGCCGTTCAAGCTGGTTGGAAGCATTGGAGGAGGCGGAACACCGAGTCCGACCCCCACACCAAGTCCGACGCCAACGCCGACACCGACGCCGACGCCGAGTCCTACG
>JAHBSH010000081.1 GCA_019639215.1 Acidobacteriota bacterium | reverse complement strand
ACTGATAATTCTTGGGCGTCCGTCAGGGTAAGAAATTCTTGTTTTAGCAAGACGCGAAACATGAGAGACCGGGGCGTAACGTATCTGAGCCGCACCGCCAAACTGACCTTGTATGAGCGAAACATAATTGTTTTGGAAGCTCCGGAACCGGGCGACGCTTCCGCGTTGATTGAATATCACAAAAAGAAATGTTCCCTGACGCGTATGGATCTCACCCGCAAGAGCGCTTACGCCATTATCGGTGTTGTTCAATGTGCCGGTCTTTCCTATTACACTGCCGCGTGAAAAGTCTGTAGCAAAACGTCCTTCCAGCGTGCCTTGATCCATACCGGCGACGGGCATAATGTCCGCAAAGGTCATGTTCCAACGGGAAAGATCTGATCTTAAGACCCGGAGAAGCTTCATCATGGCTGAGGCGGAAACCCTGTTGATGCCCAGTCCGCTGGCCGTTTGCAAAGAGAATTCAGCCGGAGTTACTTTTGCTGCCTGTTGTGCCATTCTGGCAACTGCATAAGGCCCTCCGACGGTATCACCAAGCCGTTCGGACAAGAAATTGTTGGAATAGCTCATCATCACCTTAACGATCTCACGCATCGGTGCAGATTCGTGTGAGAAAAGGAGGCGAAGACTGCTAGGCATCGGCTGTACGTAAACACTGCCGGTAAAGACAACACCGGGTGCATCATTCAACTGATTAAATTGTCCCGAATTGATCCTGTATGCTCCCCACGCCCTTGTGGCTGCGGCTGAGCGTTTTGATGCATCCATTGTTGTGAACAGCGTCTGGCTGGAACGCGAAACGGAAGCGGAATAGTTCATTATGAAATCATCCGACACAACAAGGTCGCCCTTCACGACGCGGATACCCATTCTGTTCAGTTCATTTGCAAGACGAGTAGCGTCCTCAAATGAAAACACAGGATCACGTCCGGTGATGTAGAGATTGCCATGTATTGTGGCGGTTTCCTGCTCATAGCTTCCATCTGTCCATACGTTGGTCGAAAATCTATGATCCGGGCCAAATGTCTTAAGGACAGCGTAGCTTGTTGCGATCTTTACGTTCGATGCGGGATTTAACGGTATATCCGATCCGCTTTCAACAACAATATTTCCTTCGAGCGATTCAACCAGAATTCCCGAATAACCGGGAATCGAGGTCTCCGCAAGAAGCGGTATCGAGGTTCTTATCGGATTTGCCGATATAGGAGAAGGATTTACTATGTCAGGTGAAGCTGCTGTCGAACTGGTTGTCCGCCGTACCAGCGGTGTTGGCGATACTGCTGGATAGGGATCATCCTTATACACCTTGATATCCTGAAGAAGAGGCCGCGGTGAATCACCCTGTTGAGCAGATACATCAACGGAGCCGGAGATAAGGAAAGCAATGCCCAGCCATATGGCTCTTGTTAAATTAATACTTTTCATCAAGATATTTTCAGGGTGAGTGGATCAGGCAGGAAGTGACTCCTTAGCCTAATATTAATTATACCACATTTCCTACCCTGCAATTCAACCCCTAAGGTAAACAACCGGCCCAACAAAGAGGCCGTTCTACTGTATATACGATGAAATTCATAGGTTTTGCGATGCCTAAAACAATATATATTACTTATGGCTTTAATGTGAATTCCTTATACATATCTTTATAACGCCCAGATTACGTTAGCGGTTCAGAAAATTTATTGACACAATTTTGACACAGACGTAAAATCATCAATTACCTAGGCTGTGAAAAAAGAAAAAGTTCCTTTGACCTTTGAAAATATCAGGGCGATACATCTACAAAGGCAGGACGAGATAAAAGGACGTCTTGCCGAGTTTCGCTCAATTTGGCTGAACGGATCTGACCTTCGCTTGTGGGAAGAGATGGTTTTCTGTTTCTTTACAGGAGGCTGCTCGGCAAAGATGGGTCTCAGGTCGATCGAGGCCATTCGTCACCTGTTAGTTGATGGTTCCCAACAGGATCTGGCATCGGCTCTTACAGGTGTTCACCGGTATCCCAACGCACGTTCACGTTATGTTGTCGCTTCGCGTGATTATTTGACGGAACATTGCGGACTTCGGCTTCGTGAGAAACTATTTTCGTTTTCGGACGACATGGAACGCAGAGACTGGCTCGTCAAAGACAAAGGAATAAAGGGCCTTGGGTATAAAGAAGCAAGTCATTACCTGCGAAACATAGGTTTCTCAGGTTATGCCATCCTTGATAAACACGTTCTGAATTGTCTAGCGGAACTCGGGCTGATTGATGACCCGTCGCCTCCAACCCGACGTGATAGATACATTGCGACCGAAACCGCTGTGAGAGAACTTTCAGCTGACCTGAACATTGACATGGATGAAATGGATCTTGTTCTATGGTCGATGAAAACGGGAGAGATACTCAAATAGACGAACAGACCTAAAGACATTAACGGAGGAGTTTGGAATGAAAGAAGTATATTGGCTCCGGCAGCATATTATAGACCGTTCTCGTTTTACGGGTCTGGTACTGTGTTTCCTTTTTATCATCTCATCTGCAGGGTTCGCGTTTGAGGCTGATATTTATCAGGTCTTACCGGGCAGCACCAAAAAGATCGTCAAACAAGCCGATAAACTGCTGCGGCAGGGAAAACTCACTGAAGCGGAATCTTTTCTTAAACGGGCAGCTGAAGCCCATCCCGACGATTCCGCTATCCGGCTCCGTGTTGCCTACCTGCATTTAAAGCAGCGCCGAACAGTAGATGCCTACAACATCAGTTTGGGCATTGCCCAGGCTGAGGAAAAAAACTCATATGCCTATGCAATTCTTGGGTCAGCACTTTTGAGTGCAGGAAGATTTCCTCAGGCAAGGCAGATACTTGTAAATGCTATCCAACTAAACAGAAAAGAATCGCTGGCCTGGGCATCGCTCGGTCTTTTGGAGTTTTACGAGAATAACATCGATGAAGGCATCTTGAATATGCGAGAAGCTGTATATCTGGAACCGAATCACACTGATCATGTGTTCTCGCTTGCACAGGCACTCGCTCGTTCAGAGCAATATAAGGAGGCGGCCCGCGGCTATATAAAGTATCTTGCCATATCCAGAGGGTTAGATGACGAACGTCGTGCCCGTATCAAGGGGCTTATCGATTTCATGGAATATTTGGGCGGAAAGCATGAGCTTTACGCTATTGGCGGAGCAGGCCAGACAACCATTCCGATCCGTATTGTCGGCAACAGGCCTGTGCTTCAGATAAGGGTAAATGGACGTAGCCAGCCTCTGAATTTTGTTCTCGATTCAGGCTCAGGTGCAACTGTCATCTCAAAAGAGACGGCTGATCTATTAAGTTTGAAGCCGGTTGCACGCGGTGGTCATGCAAAAGGATTTGGCGGCGACGGCAGATTTGAAATCGTTTATGGGTTTGTAAATAGTATTGAGATAGGAGAGGTAAAAGTAAGAAATGTGCCTGTATATATCCGCCATTTTCACAGTCAGACCAATAAGATCGACGGCTATATAGGCCTTTCGCTTGTGTCCAAATTCCTTACTACCATTGATTATGGTGAAAGTACTTTTGGTCTAATGCGGAAAGAAACTCCTGAGGCTGAAACAATTCGCAGCAGCGGAACTGCGATCCCGCTACGGTTGACCTCAAGCGGTTTTTTGAGTGGTGAGGTACGGGTTGAGGGCGTTGAAGATCCGCTTAATTTTATTGTCGATACTGGTTCCAGCGTCTCAGTCATCTCGGACGATCTCGCCAGACTCGATCCGGTAAGTTCCTTTGCCGGAGATGCAAAAATGCGCGTAATAGGGGCAGCTGGTATAGAAGAGAACGTCCCGTCATACATTTTGCCAAAGGTAAGCTTTGGGCCGCTGACGCGCAGCGATATTTCTGCGATCTCTCTTGACCTTGATACTATTAATACGACAACAGGGTTTGAGCAAGCGGGGATTCTAGGCGGTAATTTTCTAAGAAATTACAGAATGACCTTTGATTTCAAGAACTCTTTAGTGATATTCGTTCCCATCGATGCTCAGCCTTAAAGCGTGTATTATCAAAAGGCATGAAGATAAGCATCTATCTTGAAACGTCGGTCATTGGATCGTATCTGGACAATGACGATCCGTTACGCCGTGACCTGACTATCAGATGGTTCGAGCATGAATTAAAGGAATATGACGTTTGGACGTCCATATTGGTTCGGCGTGAACTTGAGCGAATCGCCGAACCTTACCGCAGCAGTTACCTGAACCTGATAAAACCGCTTCGTCAGCTGGAACTGGTCGATGAAGCAGCTATCCTGGCTGACGGTTACATCTCACGAGGCATTTTTCAAAGGAAATTTATCGGCGACGCCCTACACGTCGCTCTCGCCGCTTTTCACAAGATAGACTATCTGGTGACTTGGAATTTTGGTCACATCGCGAACGTCCGAAAGCAGGCTCGTCTGCGCATATTTAACACGACCGCCGGATTTTTCTCGCCGACCATCGTCACGCCTGAATTTCTAATTCACAGTCTTTAGGATTTAGTCAGCAAAGCCTTACACACTGTTCTTCTAAACAGGCATTTCTCCGTGCTAAAAAAGAATTTTGATCTGAATGATAGAAAATAGCGATAAACTCCGCATTTATTTTCAGAGTTTACGTCTATCTATATTGATGGTGCCATGACATAAACCAGATGGCATGGCTTTTTAGAGAAAGGATCTAAGGATAATGATGAGAAAACACCAATATACATTCGCTTTAATATTCGCCTTTTTTGTTATGCCGGCATTCTGTCAGGATCGCTCAGGCACGTTGAAGTTTCCGGCCATTTTGGATCTCTCAAATGATGTTTCCAAGAATTTCGAGTATTTCAAGAAAGAGGCAGGACACATGGAATTTCTTGAAGATAAATTCTATCCGATAGGCTGGTCGAAAGATGGCAAGTTTGCCTATTTTGTTGAGCCGGCTGATGAGGCATGCGGCTGTTATTTCGGCACGTTTGTTATTCAGGACCTCAAAACCGATAAAATACTGTGGCAATACAGGCACGTTGGAGATGAGATGGGTCTCGTAGCAGATGAAGCGGTTGCCATCAGTGAGGAGAGAAAACAGCTTTGGGCGTCAAAGAATGCCGAGTTCCGAACCAAGCTGAAACAGCATGGTATTCAGGTTGCTGAGGCATTTTCGTATCAAACAGGCTCACTTAAAACGGACACGGATGAGATCACATTCTCTGTTGACCTTACACGCACTGACGCTAACCCGGTGATCGGGTTTCCGTATAATCTGGTCCGAATGGTCGGAAAAGCCAGATCGGTCAATAAGGGCGAGAAAGTGATATTTGAGGAGAAATTGGAAGGTGATGACACACTTTACGGAATAGAAGGTGCAATTGACGCTCAGATATTCGGATATATGATCAGCCCATTTGAACAAAGAGCTGCGGTTATTCTTGTTGAGGTTATCAGAGGATATGAAGGGCCGCCGCATACGACACGAACTAGCGTTGTGGGCGTAAGCCTAACGTCGGGGTTTAAGAAATAAATATAAAATTTTTTTGGAAAAGTGCTATGAAAATATTCACAGGTTTATTGATCGGCCTTTCTTTTATTGTGACCGGTCTCGGGCAGGAGTCAGCAGTACCATTCGTCTCGCATGGCGTTGTTGTCGGTGGGGTTGAGAAAGGAAAGTGGCTATCAGCAAAAGAGATAGCGCCATTGCTAAAAGATGAGATAGATATTCGCTTGATAGGCATTGACGGTTTGAATAAAGACATTCTTCGGGGAACGAAGGGGCATGAGGCTGAAGTATGCAGTGAGACAAGCACGATCGATCTGGGCAAAAGGATGGAATCTGCGGCGATAGGCTCTGCGGTCAGCTGGGAACCATTTCCCCGCAAGCATAAAGCTCTTCCTGTTTCGAACAGAACATATCAGAAGATCGTTTCAGATATTTTGAAAGAGAAAGGCATAGCATCTCCGAAAGTTAAGATCACACAGATCTTTGAGGTGGACCTTGATGGTGATGGCGCAAACGAGATACTGATCAGCGCTAACTACTACAAGGGTGGTGAACTGGAAATCCCTGTAGTTGGTGACTATGGTTTCACAGTTCTTAGAAAGATCGTTGACGGCAAGCCTCAAAACATACTTCTTGACGGAGAGTTCATTACAAAACCGGGTGATTATCCGCCCGCTAATACTCGTGAGATCGATTTTATCGCGGATCTGAATGGTGACGGAAATATGGAAGTCTGGCTAAACGTCTATTATTACGAAGGCCACTGGAATGACATCTATGAAATAAACGGAACCACATCGGAAAGAGTAGTGACAATGGAATGCGGACTATAAAAAAGGGTAACTGCCAGTTTGATAAAACTGGCAGTTACCTCGCGACCGAAAGCGATGATCCCTTACGAAGAATGGTCATAAACGACACGCCACCCTTCCTTGAGCTTCCGAAAAATAATGGTGAATTTCCCTTTCGGCATGTCATCCTTGCGTTTCAATGACCAGCTTCCCAAAACATAAGCCGTATTTTTGGAAACTACTGTTATCTCAAGGCCTGCAAAAGTAAGTGTGCCCATTTGTTCTTTGGACGGATAACTCTTTTTGTACCTATCCAGAGCAGCTTGCCAACCACGCGTCACTGTATCACCTGATACGAATATCAGTTCATCCGAACGCATATAACCCGCCATGAAACCTTCTACGTCACCTCGATTCCACGCAGCAGTTTGCTGGGTCATAACCTCAATGATATCCGTCTCTATCTTTTTAACTTCAGCGGTATTTTGAGCTGCTACAGATACACCAGATATCAACAAGACAAAAAGGATCAGAATATTCTTCTTGATCGGTCTAATTTTATTTCTAATTAGCGGCATCTTCTTTTTGCTTGTCGGTAAGTTCTATGTTCATGGCTTCAAGGGTGATGCGGTTCAGCGTGCCGGTTACTTTTATGCTATTCGCTTCCTGAAATTTCTTCAGGCCGTTTCGTGTATCGGCGTTGAGCCTGCCCGTTTCGCCACCATTATATAGTCCCTGAGATTTAAGCAGGCGTTGGGCAGATCTGACCTGATCGGCCGTTGCCCGAAAGATTGGTGAGCGTTTTGTGGCGGTGCTCGATCTTGCAGGAGCTTTTTCTTCTGATTCCTTTTGGGTTTCAGCCGAAGCGTAGGAATTTGGCGATGCCGGGATCTTTTGTTGTGAGTCGGTCAGCTCTATGTTGAGTTTTTCCAGGGTTGCGCGGTTGAGCGTGCCTGTACGGCTCAAGCCGTTCTCGCTTTGGAATTTCCTTATCGCAGCCCTGGTTTCATTATTGAGTTTTCCGGTAACCTCGCCGGTATATGTTCCGTCACCGCGAAACTTTTCCTGCACCTCAGTTATCTGAGCCTTAGTTGGCCGAAAAATAACACGTTTTGTCTGAGCGGAAGGGTCTTTTGCTGTTGAGCTTTGTGCCTCGACCGGCACGTAGAGCAGAAAAAGAGCAAAAACCAAGATAAGAAATTTCTTCATCGGAAAGCCTCCTTTTTTATGTTTTCACGGTTGCCGAACTTGAGGACGTTTATATACAAAGCCCATTCGGTATCACCGCAAAAACTCAAGTGTGTTTTATTTTATGCGGGAATTATCCTTTCAAAACGCTCTTCTTGTCAACTATTCTTCGTAATGACGGGTTTTACTTGCTGAATGAATGTTCATTCAGTTATAATTTTCGCCAAAACAGGTTTCTTACAACACTAGATCTTGGGATTAAAAATATGAATATTCGTAAAGCTGCCGTTCTAGGAGCAGGAACAATGGGCGCGGGAATCGCCGCACACCTTGCCAACGCCGGAATACAAGTACTATTGCTGGATATTGCTCCGCGTGAATTAACACCGGAAGAAGAAGCGAAAGGCCTGACTTTGGAAGCCAAACCGGTCCGAAACCGTGTCGTCACTTCGCTTTTTGAGGCGGCCAAGAAGCTAAAGCCTGCGCCGTTCATGCTCGGCGATAATGCGAAGCTGATCAGGTTGGGGAACTTTTCGGACGACATGGACAAGCTGAGCGAGTGTGATCTGGTGATCGAGGCTGTTGTTGAAAATCTGGAGATAAAACACAAGGTCTATGCTGAGGTTGAAACGTACCGCAAGCCCGGAGCAGTCATCGCATCAAACACCAGCGGCATTCCGATCAGGTCGATAGCCGAACCATTTTCCGAGGATTTCAAAAAGCATTTTGTCGGCGTTCATTTCTTTAATCCGCCGCGTTATATGAAGCTGGTTGAGGTCATACCGACCGAATGGACCGATCCGGCGATGGTCGAAGAGGTCGCCGAATTTCTCGACGTGCGATTGGGCAAAGGAGTTGTTCCGGCAAAGGACAGGCCAAATTTCATCGCAAACCGTATCGGCACATTCGGCATGATGGCAACGGTTCACGAAATGATCGCAATGGGTTTTACGCCGACCGAGGTCGATCAGATGACAGGAAAGGCCATTGGCCATGCGTCGTCGGCAACGTTTCGCACATCTGACCTTGTCGGCTTGGACGTCCTCGCACACGTAAACACAAATCTTTATCCTGCGATTCCCGATGACGAAGACCGTGACGTTTTCAAGATACCTGATCTGATAACCAAAATGCTTGAAAACAAGCTGCTTGGCGACAAGACAAAAGGTGGTTTTTACAAAAAGACAAAGAATGCAGAGGGCAAGACCGAGATCTTGGAACTTGATATTGAGACGTTCGAATACAAACCACAGCAGAAAACAAAATTCCTGTCCCTTGATGCCGCAAAGGCGATTGAAGATATTCCCTCGCGTATAAACAAACTGGTTTGGGGTGACGACCGCGTCGGTGAGTTTTTGTGGAAGACGATGTCGCGAACGTTCCTCTATTCGGCAAATCGTATTCCTGAGATCGCCGACACGATCAATGAGATAGACGACGCCATCAAATGGGGCTTTGGCTGGGAGATCGGCGTTTTTGAAAGTTGGGATGCTGTGGGTGTCGCAAAGTCGGTCGAACGAATAAAAGAAGAAGGCAAAGCTGTGCCTGAAAGCGTTGAGAAGATGCTTGCGTCAGGGGCAACCAGCTTTTATAAGAGCGAAAACGGGGAGCATTATTTTTATGATCTCGTCGCGGGCGAATACAAGGCCGTTCCGCAGCGTCCCGGAGTTCTTATTCTGAAAGATGTAAAAGAACGAACAGGTGTTATCAAGAGTAATCCCGGAGCATCACTGATAGACATAGGTGACGGCGTTGCGTGTCTGGAGTTTCATTCAAAGATGAACTCTATCGGCAGCGATACTGTTGCGATGATGAATTTTGCCATCGATGAGGTCGAAAAGAACTTCAAAGGGCTTGTCGTCGGTAATCAAGGCGGTAATTTTTCGGCCGGAGCAAATATCATGATGTTGCTCTTGGCCGCACAGGAAGAAGAGTGGGATGACATTCACCTGATGGTACGTGCCCTGCAAAATGCCATCATGCGTTTGCGATATTCGGCAAAACCGGTCGTGGTTGCACCATACGGATATGCGTTTGGCGGAGGGTGCGAAATAACACTTCATGGCGACAAGGTCAGAGCCGCTGCAGAAACTTACATCGGTTTGGTTGAAGTTGGAATAGGCGTAATTCCCGCCGGAGGCGGCACAAAGGAAATGACGCTGCGTGCCATGGATGAAGCACGAAATACGCCTGATGTAGATCCGCTTCTCTTTTTGAAAAAGATATTTGAGATCATCGGCATGGGTAAAGTGGCAACCTCTGCACAGGAAGCGAAAGCGTGGGGATTCTTACGCGATGTTGATTCTATTTCAATGAACGGCGACCGGCTTGTTGCAGATGCAAAGCAGGTCGTGATCGATATGGACGCCGAGGGCTATGTTCAACCGGTTCAGCGTGAAGACATATATGTAATGGGAGAGGCCGGACAGGCCGCAATGAAGATAGCCCTGCATATGATGAAACAGGGCGGGTTTGTTTCTGATCACGACGTTCTCATCGGAAAGAAGCTGGCAAATATTATCACTGGCGGTGCTATCAATCATCCGACATTTGTCAGCGAACAATATCTGCTTGACCTTGAACGCGAAGCGTTTGTATCGCTGTGCGGTGAAAGGAAAACTCAGGAAAGGATAGCTGCAATGCTCAAAACCGGCAAACCATTAAGGAACTAAACCGGCAGAAGTAAAAGATATGGACAATAGGATCATCCAAGTCGAGCTGGAAGTTGATTCCATTACTGCGGATATCGATCAGAAATTCGGCGAATTGACCTCGGCACAGATCAACTGGAAGCCATCGGCGGAAAGTTGGAGCGTTGGACAATGCCTTGATCATCTTATTAAAACTAGCGAGATCTACTCGGTTGATATTAACAGTGTTGCTAAAGGAACACGTGGCTTCAATTTTTTGGAAAGATTTTCCCCATTAAGCGGTTTTTTCGGAAAGCTTTTGATAAAAGCGATGGACAACGATGAAAAGAAGGTAAAGACCTCAGACCGTTTTGTGCCGCCCAGCAATATAGATGCAAATGTTGTCGGGCTATTTAGAACAAGCCAGGAGGATCTGAAAGAAACGGTAAGAGGAACAGAGCATCTTGACTGGAAAAAGACCATTCTTACCTCATCATTCATGAAGATCGTCACTTATTCTTTGGCTGATGCTTTTACCATTATCACCAAACATCAGCGGCGGCACATGCGACAGGCTGAGCGTGTGATGAAACTCGAACAATTTCCCGGCCGAGGATAAAGAGCGATGGCGGAGAACTTATCATCTAAAAGTTTTCGTTGGGCGTTCAATCTGTTCCCGGCCTATCGCGGAACCGGCGGTCGTGTTATTTACATAGCAGATGACTGGAAAGAGGTCAGGGTAAAACTGCCGCTTAATTGGCGGACAAGGAACTATGTCGGCACGATATACGGCGGCAGTATCTATGGTGCGATAGACCCCATCTATATGCTGATGCTGATGAAGATATTGGGAAAGGACTATGTCGTTTGGGACAAGGCCGCAAATATCCGATTCAAAAAACCCGGCCGTTACCCGCTCTACGCAGAGTTTCTTTTGACCGATGACGAGATAGAGGAGATCAAAAGTATTGCCGAAAAAGAGCGGTCAGTCGATAGGCTCTATAATATAGAGTTAAAGGATAAGGAAGGCGTCGTACACGCAGAAATACAAAAGACGCTGTATATAGCAAAAAAAAGAAAGGATGACCAGTTTTACGGATAAAGCGTTCATATTCGATATGGACGGAACGTTGGTTGATAACATGCATGTCCACACTGAGGCATGGCGGCAGTTGATAGAGGAGAACGGTCTTGTTTTCAACAAAAGACAGTTTTTGGTTGAAACGGCAGGACAGACAAATCGGGAGATCATTCCGAAAGTGTTCATCGGTGCTTCTGATGATGAGATAACAGAACTGGCAAAGCGAAAGGAGGAACTTTACCGTGAAGCATTTTTGCCGGTAAGAAAACCTGTTGCCGGGCTTATCGAATTTTTGGATCGTTCGTTAGAACTTGGTATAAAGATGGCTGTTGCGACGGCGGCATCAAATACAAACATGGAGTTCATTTTGGACGGACTGGAGCTAAGAAAATATTTTGATGCGATAACGACTGCAACCGACGTTACCATCGGCAAGCCCGATCCGGCAATGTTTCTTGTATCAGCGGAAAAGCTGGATGTTGCCCCGGAAAAATGCATCGTATTTGAAGATGCTTTTGGCGGGTTTGAGGCGGCACTAAGGGCAGGAATGAAAGCTATTGCTATAACAACGGTCAACCCTGCTGAAGAAGTGTTAAAGGCGGAAGCTGTAGTAGAGGCTCATCAGGATTTCACGGGACTCGATCCGAAAAGACTAGTAGAGCTATACACAACATAGAAGCTTGGTTGACAGGAGTCAGATATGGCAATAAAGCTGACAATTTTAACATTTTTTGTAGTGTTCTTTATGGATCCGTGTGCACAGCGGCCGCGTCGTGTTGAGCTGAAGGACGTGCCTGAAGATTGCAAGATCGAAAACAGGAGATTTTTTGTTCGGCTAAGCGGGAAACTTCACAATACAGGGGAAGTAATGTGCGGCGATGCTCCGGGCGGAAGAAAATGCGATATTTGGCTAGCTGACACGAATGGAGAAAATCAGGTAAGAGCCTCAGTAAAGATGGTCGTCAGAAAAGATGATGCGACGAGATGGGCGAGTGTCATCATCGTGCCGCAAGCTCCTGCTGATGCCGCGGTGCCGTTCAGCGTTAAGTTTGAGGACATACTGATCTATGATCGGGTAGGAAATCTTAAAGATCATGCCAAGGAAACGATAGATCTTTCAGGGGCTCTCATTGTGGATGGCCAGACACAGCAATGTTCGCTTCGGGTGATGTATGTCGAAAGCGACAACGCGGACAGTTAGTACCGGAAATTGGGTCAATAGATGAAAGGTCGCCCATTGCAGCTCTTTGAAAAACTGTATGCGGAAATTGACAGCCGCAGTCTTCGAACGCCGATCATCGAGCTGCCTGTTAAAGCAGACGTCAGGCTGTTTGTTAAACGCGAAGACCTGATGCATAAAGAGATCTCCGGTAATAAATACTGGAAACTATTCTTTAACGTCAAAGAGTTTTTAGCGGCGGATATGTCTGATCCGATGTTGATAACATTTGGCGGGGCATATTCTAATCATATTGCTGCTGTGGCCGCGCTGGGCAGAGAGATCGGCGTTGAGACGCTGGGCATCATTCGCGGTGATGAACTGGCAGGAAAATGGCAGCAGAATCGCACGCTTGCAACGGCGGCGGCAAACGGCATGAGTTTCCGGTTCGTTACTCGCAATGAGTATAGAGACAAAGACACCCTTGCAACGGAATTGAAAACAGAGTTCCCGGACGCGCTGATAGTTCCCGAAGGCGGGACGAATGAACAGGCCGTTGAAGGTGTTAGGTACATGCTGGATGAACGGACAAAAGTTCTCGACTATCTCTGCTGTCCGGTTGGAACAGGCGGAACAATTGCCGGAATTTCTAAATATGCTGAACCCGGGCAAAAAGCTATTGGATTTAAGGTAGTTCGTGATGATTCTCTCGCGGAGACCGTTTCCAAGCTGAGCGGAAAGAA
This sequence comes from Acidobacteriota bacterium, assembly GCA_019639215.1. Lineage (GTDB taxonomy): Bacteria > Acidobacteriota > Blastocatellia > Pyrinomonadales > Pyrinomonadaceae > OLB17. Next base: position 1,331 of record JAHBSH010000081.1, on the reverse strand, counting down.
CAACGCCGAGCTTATAGATGCGTTGTTTGGCGGCTATGGCAAATTTGACGAGGAGCATCTGCATGCCGTTGAACGGATGAGCAAGAGATTTGGAATACCGCTTGAACCGATCTATACAGGCAAGATGTTTCGTAAATTGTTTGAGCTGATAGACGAGGAATATTTTCCGCCGGGAGCAAAGATCCTGGCATTTCACACAGGCGGCTTACAGGGTTTTGTTAAGACAGAGAATAAGGAATAGACGAAGCTTATGAGATGCGGTTGGGCTACAAATGATCTTGCCATTCACTATCACGATACGGAATGGGGCGTACCGCTGCATGACGATCGAGCGTTTTTCGAGTTTCTTGTTCTTGAAGGAGCACAAGCTGGTTTGAGCTGGGATACGATCCTGAAAAAGCGTGACAATTATCGCAAAGCGTTCGACAATTTTAACGTAAAGAAGGTCGCAAAATATGATGATGCGAAATGTGCCTTGCTGATGCAAAACGAAGGCATCATCCGCAACCGTCTAAAGATCACCTCGGCGGTCAGAAATGCAAAGGCCTTTTTGAAAGTGCAGAAAGAGTTTGGGTCGTTCGATGCATATATATGGTCGTTCGTCGGGCGTAAGTCGATAGACGGAAAACGAAAGGCATTGGGCGATGTTCCCGCAAAAACCGACATCTCGGACGCCATCAGCAACGACCTGAAAAAACGCGGCTTCAACTTTGTCGGCTCGACCATAATGTACGCATTTATGCAGGCGACCGGCATGGTGAACGATCATTTAACAAGCTGCTTTAGATACGGCGAGGTAAAACATGGCAGATAAGATCGCTTCCGTTTTATTGGCCATTGTCGGAATAGTAAACCTTCTGCCGTCGGTTGCATTATTTGATCCGGCAAAGACCGTCAGGCTTTACGGCGTTTCGCTTGAAGGAGAAAGCATCACGCTGCTGATGCAGCACAGGGCTGTGCTTTTGAGCATTGTCGGGATCGCTTTGCTGACGGCGGCATTTAAGCCTGATCTAAGGATATTTGCAGTCTCGCTAGCACTGATAAGCAAGATAACGTTTATTTTTCTGGTCTTTACAACATCGGGTCACACGCCGGAGATCAGACAGGTTGCCCTCATTGATATCGGTGCAATAGCTTTGCTGCTGGTTGCTTTGGGCATTCATTTTTACAGTAGATAGATGTGCCTTGCAGGTTTTCTGATGAGCTACCCAATAACGCAGGCGGTCAGGTTTTTGAGAGCTAACAAGATCGAATTTACGCCGCGTCTTTACGATTATGTAGAAAAAGGCGGAACGCGTGAATCTTCGAAACAGCTTGGCGTTGATGAACAT
>JAHBSH010000080.1 GCA_019639215.1 Acidobacteriota bacterium | reverse complement strand
CCCGTCTTTGTCGGGATTGCTGTCCCGCCATTCTTTGGCAGTAATTCCAAAAAGTGCCACGTTTAATAAGTCGGCTTCGTTGGCATAAACAAAACTTGCCTGTTGCTTTGTGATTTCTTTCGGAATAAGGTTTTCTTTGATCGCGTCTGTGTGAATGTGATAGTTTACTTTGGCTAATGTCCGTTGTAAGTTCCATTCTAATTTTAGTCTGTCATTTTCTTCGTCTTTTAAGCGTTGAAATTCGTTGATTAGATAGATCTGAAATTCGGGACTTAGCCACATTGCAAAGTGAAATGCAATGTCTTTGTGGGCGTAGGTTCCACCATAACGCCCTGCCTTTACGATCAGTCCGATTGCATTTGTTCTATCGATCCATTGTCCTACGGACATAATGAACCTGTTTACGCCTGCTTCTTGGTTAATTACCCCGAATTCGGGGTAATTAAAATTTGGGTTCTTAATATTTTCCCAAACGCCCAAATACTCCAAGGTGTTTTTATTTGTTATCCATTTACCAATCAAGCCGCTACCTTCACTAAAACCCGCAGTCATATCAGTCAAACTGATGAAGTCGGTTTCATTTTGGGAGATAACCGCAATCTTTGATTCTTTTACCTGTAAAATTCTTCCTTTTGCCATCTTCTAACCTACAACTTTCTCGACTCGATTATAAACCGTGTCGCGTTCGACGGACTCGAAGCCGGCGCGTTCGATCATGGTGATGAGTTCGGCTTTGGTCATTTTTGATTCGCCGCCTTCTTCTACGGAGTAAGCGTGGGTGAGTTCGCCGCCGTCGGTGATGGTGCCGTCAACGTCGTTCGCGCCGAAATGCAGAGCCATTTGCGTGGTCGGTTTGCCGAGCATGACCCAATAGGCTTTGACGTGGTCAAAATTGTCGAGCATCAGCCGCGAAACTGCGATGGTCTTGAGATTGTCGATGGCGTCAGGGCCGGGCAGCGTCGAAAGAGCCGTTCCGGGCGGATAAAATGCCAGCGGAATAAAGCATTGGAAACCGCCGGTCGCGTCCTGCTGTTCGCGGAGTTTCACGACATGATCGACGCGGTCTTCGATGGTTTCGATATGACCGTAAAGCATTGTCGCATTCGTTTTCAGCCCCGCTTTATGCACCTTTCCGGCGAGTTCTAACCAACGACTCCCGTCGCATTTGTGATCGCAGATGCGCGAACGCGTCGGTTCGGCAAATATCTCAGCTCCGCCGCCGGGACACGAATCCATACCCGCAGCTTTCAACTGTTCGATAACGTCTTCGTCCGACATTTTGTAAAACCGCGCAAAGAAATCTAGCTCAACCATCGTCAGCGCTTTTAGATGCAGCTTTGGAAACTCACGTTTGAGCGTAGAGAAAAGATCGGTGTAATACGAAAAGGGAAGTTTGGTCGTCAGCCCGCCGACTATGTGCAGCTCAGTCGCGCCTTCGGCGACGGCGTTGCGGGCGATCTCGACGCCCTCTTCTATCGAATAGGTGTAAGAATCTTCCTGACGGGCACGGCGATAGAAACCGCAGAATTTGCAGTCCGCCACGCAGATGTTCGTGTGGTTAAAATGCCGGTTGACGTTGTAATAAGTCGTCAGGCCGTGCTTTTGCCGCCGCACACTGTCGGCCAGCTTACCAAGAGCGTTCAGGTCTGACGTGTTATACAACGCAACGCCGTCTTCGAAAGACAAACGCTCGCCATCCTCGATCTTAAAGGCTATATCTTGAAGTTTACTGTCGAATGAAAATCGCATTCTAATTTCTATTTCCCGTACACCAGCTAAAAGTTGCCAGCGCGGATATTCCTCAAAATTTTGTACTGAATCCGGGCGGATCATCGATCAATGACTTATTTGTGTCCCTCGATTCATACCAGAATTCGTGCACGGAAGTTTCACCGCTACTTCCCTCTCTTTCCGTAGGTTTGCTACTTCGCAATTTCAACTTGATCTCGCTGCCCGTGTTAAAGAGCTCAAAGGTGTAAGGCACTTTTTCGGATCTATAATTTGATGATCTGACTAACTTTCCCCACCCGACAGTTCGTCCGTCTGCGGATTTGCCCCACCATTGGCCTCTGCCTTGAGTTGGTGTGATCGTCAGAGTATTTCCACTAGCCGACCATTTTCCGGTTTCGTAAATGAAATGAATATCCTTTACATAGACCATCCAATCTTTAGCGCGAAAAACATAAGTTCCGTCGGCTTTAAAAAGATATTCACGTCTCATATAGCCACCTGTCAGCATAGGAAAGCCATTTGAATTCAATCCGCTCGATTCAGTATTGTAAAAGATCCACAACCCAACCAAAGCAGACGGATTTGAGCGGTTCTCCGCCGACGGCAAGTTCACCTGGCTTGCCGAAGGCTTACCGAGTTCGAACGAATTTAGCAGGGTCACCAGACCATCTTGGAATTGTTTCGTGTTGGTCATCAGAACCAACGAAAGCGTTCTACCGTGGCCTGTCGCAGAAGCCAGCGTTACCAAGCCTTCGTCAGCAGCCTCTGTGAAATATGCGCTTCCTGAAACGATCTCCCAGCCGTTGCTCTTTTCAGGGGTCCCCATTATCGGTTCGCCAATTATTTTGACGGTGCCCTTCAGATTGTTCCACTGCGAGTTGAAATTCTCTTTTGCCGTCGCCGTCGAAGCTGCCGAGGCAGTTAGGATGGCCAAAGCGTATACGCCTCTTTCTTGATCCGTGATCGATAACTGAAAAGCATTTCCTTTGTTCTCTTGTTTCCATCCCTCAGGAATATTGAAAGACGCAACGTCAAACGTCTGCTTTTGAGCGTGAGCGGAACCGGTTCCTACGAGGAATAAACCTATTGCTGTGAACACTAAACTTAGTGGAAACCTTGTTTTTTTCATTTATTCCGCCAGATCTTTGATCCGCAGTCTCATCCTTTCTTAGTAGTTTTGAATCAATAAAAACTACATTCTTTATCCAAATTCTATCAAATATCTTCGATTTTGACCCGATAACTAAACCACGAACGCCAAAAAGCCGCGACCGTCGTTTCTGACAGCCGCGGCTTTTCTTCCCCGTTGTTCGTTCAGTTTTGAAAACTATCTGCGGTAGTAGCGTCTTTCGTACTTCTTCGTCTTCGGGTTGAGGACGTAGGTGTAGAGTGCTCCGCCGCCTGCACCGGCTGCCGCTCCTATTACGGCTCCTTTCTTACCGCCGGTTAAAGCTCCTATCAAGGCTCCCGCACCGGCTCCGATGCCGATATTGATGATGTTGCGATGCTTTTTATAAGTGCTCTGTTTCTGCGGACGATAGCGTCCTGTTTGAGCTTCGGCCGAGGTAGCGAACATCGGTACCATTACCGCCATCATTGCCATCATTGCTAAACCTGCTATATATTTTTTCATTGTTCTTTCCCCCTAAATATTATTGCTTTCTGAGTGCCTCTGCCCTCGCCCTTATGACTAAGCAACGGGTGTGCCACAAACGCTAAATAGCTGATAACACGTGAGTTGTCGAGATTGCAGGCAAATGACCTTTCGATATCGGATACGATTTGGGTTGCGGTTGAGCGGTTTGGTATGGCTTATTAAGTGAGATCAAAAAAAGGCCGCCCTTTTGAGACGACCTTATCTTTATAGATGGTTTACCCTTATTAACGTCGATTATACCTACGTTTTTTCGGATTTATCTTGTATGTGTAAAGCGTTGCAGCACCGGCTCCGGCAAGTGCACCCCAACCGGCTCCTTTCTTGCCGCCCATAATGCCGCCAAGCAACGCTCCGCCGCCTGTGCCTATTCCGATATTTATCAGGTTGCGATGGCGTCTGTAAACACTCGGGCGTTGGTTGCGGCTATTTCTGCGGTTGTATGCCTGATAGCCTGCCGTGCCATATCTGGCAGAGGATTTCTTGGTACTTTTTCTGCGGCACGACTGTGCGTCGGCTGACGTCGGCAACATTACCGCAAATACAAACAATGCCAATAGTGCGACCAAAAACTTCTTCATATTCATCTTCCTTCCTTTAATTAAAAAATATAGAAACGGAGAGAGGGTTCTTTATCAAGTTTTTGGAGAGAGTAAATGATCGCTTGGGGGCGTGTAGGGTCAATATACGATGTTTTGCATTTTAAATGCAAGGCTTGTATGCAGACGATCTCTAAAATGCAAAGACTTTGGTCTCAGCCGAGCCTAAAACCTTGCGGATGAAGTAAAGGCTTCTTTCGGGTATAATTTCGCAAGTTATGCTGAAAGACAATATACACGAACGCACATGGTTCTTTGATCTGGAATGGGTTCCTGACGCTGTCGGGGCAAAGAAATTATATAACCTTCCGGATGATGTGACAGAGCTTGAGGCAATGCAGAAGCTGTGGGAAAACACATCGGGTTATTCCGAAGATGTTCCGCGGCCTTTCGTTAAGTATGTGTATTCGCGTGTTGTTTCGATAGCGTTTTTGTCACGCAATGCCATATATCGCGATGGTGAACCGCAGATAGAATTCGCCATTCATTCTTTGCCAAAGCTTCCCACCGGTAAAGAGCAACACGACGAGGCGGCTATCATCGGAACGTTTCTGCATTGGGTTGGCGAACGCGAACCGCAGCTTGTCGGGTACAATTCAATAGAATCCGATCTGCAGGTGCTTATTCAGCGCGGCATTATCAATGAAGTTTCGGCTCCGGCTTTCACGCGTCGTCCCGCCAAACCTTGGGAAGGCAGAGATTACTTTGATTCGCGCAATAGCGAATGGCATCTTGATCTGCTCCAGCGATTCTCGCGTTTTGCGATGGCCCCAAAATTGAATGACTTGGCGGTTCTCTGCGGTTATCCCGGAAAGATCGATATGGCGGGCGATCAGGTCGTTGATCTCTGGCTGGCGGGTGACGTTGACCGCATCGTTAAATACAACCAGACCGATACGTTCAATACGTATCTCGTGTGGCTGCGAACGGCATATTTTGCAGGTAAGCTCAGCGAAGAATCCTATATGTCCGAGCAGGAACAATTTCGCGACTTTCTGGAAGCAGAAGCGGAAAAACACGATGCCGAACACATAGCGAAGTTCGTGGAGATGTGGGAACTGTAGGCAAAGATTGCACCCGCGCGCAAAAAATGGAAGACTATACACGAATAGGTTGAGCAAGCCATGCCAATGCTTATCAGCGACAAAACACAAACCGAATGTCCGGCCTGCGGAACGGCATTAAGGGACGGCGAGGTTATTTGCAGTGTGTGTCAAAAACGAGCGGGCGATGACTATCAACCGCTGGACATGGTGCGGTCGTCATACCATCTTCACGGTGTTATGGCGGCGGGAACTCGCTCTGACGAACTGGCCGAACTTTTTCCGCCGGATAATAAAAACACAGCGGCCCAGATAGCGTGGGCTTCGTTCGTTTTTTCGCTGGTGCCTTTTCTTGGCATTTTGTTCGTCCCCGTTACACTATTTTCGTCAGCAGCGGGCTATGTCGCTCAAATAAGACGGCCGGCCATAGGCGGCGGAGCTTCTGCGGCGTTCTCATTTTGCCTGAGCTTTGCCGTGACGGGTTTTCAGGTTCTTCTCTGGTGGCTTTTATATATTGTGCCGGAATTGGCTCCGGTCGTTTAAGGACGGGATGTCTGGTTTGCGTATATTGAACCTGGCCGGTTCTTGTCCGATCTCTGCAAATGAAAATAGCGGTCATCATTGGTTCTAATTCACACATTGATTATGTCGCGCGTGTCGCAGAGTCTGAACGCGGAACAGGATCGCCGACGCCGGACGATCACGGTTTCGGGCGGTTCGTTTCCGTCAGCTCAGGAGGTGAACAGTTTGTCGGAGTGATTTATGATTCGCGGCTTTTCAATCCGGAATTTTCAGGATTCGGCCCCAGGCTTGATCCGAAACCGGCATTGGATGATTTCGATGCCAAAGGCAAAGGAAGATCGGGCATTCTTATCGGCATCATCGTTCTCGGGAGGCTTTTACAGGAGGGCAAAGCGGATCAATCGGTTCCGGCGAGAACGATACCGGTTGACAGCGAAGTGACCGTTCTGAGCGATGAGCTTATCCGCAAGTTTCACGTTGATGACGCCGGCAAAGCCAACATCTCTTATTTCAGCCGCATCATGAGCCATTCGGGCCAGTTGGCAGTGCCGCTGATGGAAAACATCGTGCAAAGGATTTCTCCCGGGTTTGACGACGGAGCAAAAGAACGCCTCGACGTTCTACTGAATTCGTTAAAATGGCAGCGGACTATGACCGAAGCGAGGTTTTGATCTTAGCAAGGAATGATCGATCTTTTTACCATCTATCGCGAAAACTGTATTGAAACGCTTGAGCGAATGCCGGACGACGTCATTGATATGACCATCACGAGCCCGCCTTATGACGACTTGCGAGATTACAATGGCTATCATTTTCCGATAGAGGATATAACAAAAGGCCTTTTTGCAAAGACAAAGCCCGGAGGTGTCGTGATCTGGGTGGTTGCCGACCGCACCTATAACGGCAGCGAGAGTCTGAGCAGTTTTGAACACGCGTTCGCCTTTCGCGATGCCGGATTTCGTGTTCACGACACAATGATCTATGCCAAGAACAACCCGATCCCAAGCGATTGCGGCAAGCGCTATCGGCAGGCGTTCGAGTATATGTTCTGTTTCAGTAAAGGGCAGCCGGAAACCTTCAACCCGATAACCGTTGCGATCAAACAGGAAAAGGCTTTCAAATCGTTTCGGATTACAAAGACCGGCAGGAACGACCTCGCACACGATCATGTGGCTCCGCGTGAGCGAAAGGTCAACAACATCTTTTATTACAATGTCGGCACGTCCAGCTCCAGCGATAAGATCGCGTTCAAACATCCGGCGATATTTCCTGAAAAGCTTGTAGAAGATCAGATATTGACGTGGACCAACGAAGGCGGCCTGGTCTATGACCCTTTTATGGGCAGCGGAACGACGGCAAAGGTCGCCGGACTTTTGGGGAGAAAATGGGTCGGTTCTGAAATATCAGAGGAATACGTAGAAATAGCGATGGAAAGGCTGAGAGCAAATGTTTCGCGGCAAAGCAGATCAGCGGGCGGTTAACAACCATTTGCCCTGCGTCTGCGTCTGAATTACAGTGTTTTCTACAATTTCATTGCGGATGGAAATATATGAAGAATTTCTTATTGATAATGACGCTATTTCTTGCTGTAACGGCCGGATATGCTCAGCGTCCCATTGAGGGCGAGGATGAAAAAGCAACTCCGCGAGCACCGGCTGCTCCTGTTTCATTCAAAGCAAGATACGAGGGCGGAATGCTCGGGTTCAGCAACAGGGAAAAGGGAACTCTGAAATTTGACGATGAGAACAAAAGGCTTGTTTTCTTTGGCAAGGACGGAAAAGAGAAATTCTCTCTCGCTTATGACGTAATGAACACCATCTCGCCACAGTCGCGTTCGGTAACATCGACGACCGGACAGGTTGTAAGGCATCTTCCTTTGCCGGGTGCGGTGCTTGGCGGATTTATCCGCGAAAAACGGCGATATCTTGTGTTGCAATACACAGATAACGAGGCCGCCATCGGCGGAACGACAAGTTTCAGGCTGGATAACAAGGAATTGCTGGATTCCGTCATACAGACACTTGGTGAAAAGGCTCAGATGTCACGTCGCGGTGATGCTTTTTATCGGCCTAGAAACTGACAAGATCAATTCATATCGCCGAAACGATGCTGGATGATCGCCGTCAGAGCGATGGCGGCAGTTTCGGCTCGCAGAATGCGGCCGCCAAAAGTGATAATGGCGGCATCATTTTTTTTAGCAGCTTCCAGTTCCTTATCGTCCCAGCCGCCTTTCGGCCCAAATACCAACGTCATCTCTTTTGAAGCAGGCAGCGATTCGAAGCCGCGGCCGTCGCGTTCACTAAAGAATATCTTTGTTCCTGTAAAAAGCCCGAACGCCTTTTCAAAGGCAACAGGTTCTGCGACTGACATCAGCCTCGCTCTTCCGCATTGTTTCGAGGCCTCAAGGGCGATCTTTCGCCAGCGGTCAACACGTTTTTCTGCCAATGCTGCCTTGACCTCCGTCCGTGCTGTTATCAGAGGAATGAAACGAGTTACGCCAAGTTCGACGGCTTTCTGCACCGCGAGATCGTATTTTTCCGGCGGTGTCACAGCCGCTGCCAGTGTAAGTAAAAGCGGAGATTCGGGAGCCAAAGGGTCCGTTTTGCCGAGAATGGCCAGTATCGCCGATCTCTTTGAGACAGTTTCGATCCGGCAGCTGTACTCATTGCCCTCGCCGTCAAAAACATTGGCGGTGTCGCCAACGCCCAGACGCAACACGTCGCGGAGATGGCGTGTCTCGCCTTCATCCAGAACGGCAGCGTTTTCTGCGAATGCCGATGGCGGAGCATAAAATCTGCGTAAGGTCATTGCTCTTTTCCAAAGATGGTCTTGTATCCTTCTGTCGCCTTTCTCAGTTTTATCCAGTGCTCAAAGACCTCAGGTGAACCAAGCCAGATCCTCAACCATTCGTCTATCTCAGCGGCGACATCTGGTGAAAGTTCACTGCGGCCTTTATCCGAAGCAAGATACTGCTTTCTTTCCAGAGCTATTTCCCGCAGCAGCCTGAGGCCTTCCTTGTCGCTGTCAGTTACAAACTTTCGGCGAAGATTTTCCATGCGCCGGAGCGAAGAATCAGCCTTCGCCAGGCTTGTTACATCCAGAATATTTCTGAAAACCGCATCATACGGCCTATCTTCAGCTCGTTCCAGAAAAAGCTGCATTATTTCCTGATGACGCAGCTCTGCCCCTTCATCTGCCAAAAGTCTTGCAGTTATCATAGGGGAATCTACGGCCTGATCGCCAAAGCGGTCACGCACGACCGTTTCAATAGCAAGGATCTCAGTTTTCCCGACGCTTTCGCAATCGAGCTTTTCCCAAACTTCGATGATGAGATCTATCTTGTTTCGTGACTCGAACATTCAGGCAAAGCAGCTTCCGAGGTAAATATAGGTCAGGACACTTCCTTGTTTTTCAAAGCGGAAATCATCTCTGTAGAGGAATGATCTTTAGGGTCGCCGACGATCGCGACCTGTCCGCCAAACCGCTTTACTGTCTCTCTTTCCGGTACCGTTTCTGTCGTATAATCTGTTCCTTTTGCATGGATGTCAGGCTTGATCGCCTCGATCAAAGCCTCGACGGTCGGTTCGTCAAAGATCGTGACCGCATCCACCGAACGAATGGCCGACAATATCTCGGCGCGTTCATTCTGCGGCATGAACGGCCTGCCTGAACCTTTGAGGCCGCGAACCTGCTCATCTGAATTTATGCCGACGACCAAAAAGCCGCCAAGAGCTTTTGCCCCTTCCAAATAGCGGATATGGCCGACATGAAAGAGGTCAAAACACCCGTTGGAAAGTATGATCCTTTTGCCTTTGGCGCGTGCATCGGCAACTGCATCGACAAGTTGGTCACGGTCAAGAATGGGTGCGGTCGGCATAGACTTTGTTTCTGAGATTGCGGTCATGATGCTGCTTCGGAATAAGATGTGCCATTCAGCGACGCCAATAATTCAGCAACGGAAACCGAGGCCGTGCCTTTTTTCATAACAACCACGCTGCCGGCATGATTGGCGATGCTCGCTGCTTCATAGAAGCTAAGGCCTGCAGCGAGCCCAACGGCGTATACGGCGATAACTGTGTCTCCGGCTCCGGTAACATCAACCGGCGTTTTGCTTCCGACCGCTTCGATATGAACAGAAGGTTTTCCTCGCTCGATCAGCAGCATTCCTTCGTTTCCGCAAGTGACAAGCAGTGCTTCATAACCAAGCTGCTCTCTCAGGCGGCTACAATTTTCAGGTGAGAGATCAGAGCCTAATATCTGCGCGGCTTCTTCCTGATTTGGTGTGGCTGATGTTGCTCCGGGAAATGTTTTTAATGAGAAACGCGAATCTGCCAGGATCGGTATCTTTCTCATATTCGCGGCGTCGAGAGCCGCCTGATACACGGTGGCATCAACAACACCGTAACCATAATCCGAAACTATCACGGCATCGGCATTTTCTGTCAGGGCGACCAGTCGTTCCTTTAGGAGATTCCTTTCCTGATCAGAGATCAATGCCGGCTCTTCATAGTCTATCCTTATCACCTGTTGCTGTGGAGCATAATGCTGACCGGCCAGAACGCGCTGCTTCGTCGTTGTTCGCGAATTTGATCTTATTAAAAGATGTTCATCGGACACGTCTCTTTTATTGAGAGATGATCTAAGCATTTCTCCCTGCGTGTCGTCGCCAATAACGCCGACAAGCAATGCCTCACCACCGAGCGACGCAACATTGACCGCTGCATTGGCCGCGCCGCCCGGCAGCGTTTCTGTCGAATCGTGTTTTAGTATAAAGACCGGAGCCTCACGCGAAACGCGGCTGATCGTTCCACGAAGAAACTGATCAGCGACAACATCGCCTACGATCACGATCCTTTTTCCTTTGAACGTTCCTATCTTTTCAGCCAGGCTGGTCATTATATTTAGACTAAGATGTAAACAAATTCATTGCAAGAAACAAAATGGCCGGGAGCCATATTGACGCCCGGCCATTGTAACCAATTCAGTTATCTTTTAGTGCGTGTCATGCGCAGCTAACGGGAAGTCGTTTGGTGTTCCCCAAACCCGAACGTCCATTGTCAGGTTTGAACTTCTGTATATATAGTAGGTGCCTGAGGGATTTCTCCATACGGCAATATCGGTCTTTCCGTCGCCGTCGTAATCTGACTGTACTGTCAGATCCATGCCGGTAGCGCCCCACTGCACTGCTGTGAGTCCGCCATCTGAACTTCTGCGAATATACCATGTCAAAGGAGAATTTGACGTGGTTCCTTCGCGGACGACAGCGATATCCGTCTTGCCGTCTCCGTCATAATCACCCGGAACTATCAGGTCTGTACCAAAACCCCAAGGCGTGACGCTGTATCCTCCTGAAGCGAAAGAAACATAGAAAAGTGCCGCCGCGTATTGAGTGGAGCCCGGACGCTGGACAGCGAAATCAAATTTACCATCACCGTCGTAATCTCCGGGAGCCGCGAAATCCGTAGCAGAGCCAAATGGCACTGCGTGATAACCGAGGTCTGTACTTCGATTTACATACCATGTCATCAGTCCGTTTGAACGCCTTACTATTGCCGGGTCGGTTTTGCCGTCACCGTCATAATCACGGGCAACAGGCTGATCGCCGGAGACGCCGAATTGTGCAGCGTGTGCGGTGTTATCAGAGCTTCTGATCCAATACCACATACCCGACGTATCACGCCAAATAGCAAGGTCGCCGATACCATCTCCGTCAAAATCACCAGGTGTAATAAAATCCTGGTTGGCAATGCCCATTACCTGGGTCTTAAGCGAACCGGTTTCAGAAAGCCTGATCCACCAGGTTGTAGTGCTTGGGCGAAAGATGGAATCATCAGCCTTACCGTCGCCATCAAAATCGAGAGCCTTGTGAAGCCCTGCTTGTGCAAAAGCTGAGACGGTGAATATTGCTGCGACTGCGAACAGAAAGGTGACCCTTCCAACAATAGTAGAAATTCTCATGATTTATTTCCTTGTTTCAGGCGTTTCGTTGGTACGATCTACCAAAATCCAAACAGAACTAATAATATACATTCAGATAGCGTCTTGGTGCAAGAAAGTCGTAAGGGTTTCCCCATCTTTAGAAATAAAGATTTACTGTCCGATTTCAGAAAAACCTAGATACAAAAACGTTTGACGCTTCAAATCTATAAATGGTTTCCAACACAGAATAAAAAATGTTACTTTCCGGTTCGTGACTGGGTGATCTGGATCAACTTGTCACCAACACGCAGGTTACCACTTCTAAATATTGTGTTATTTACACTTACCCTAAACTGCACGGTCTGTGCGCCACTGGCGGAACGTGTTAGCGGCTGTATCCAAAAGTACTCACCCCGGACAGAATAGTCACAATTTTGGGGCATTGATGCATCCACAGAAAAAACACCGCCTTTTGTCCTTACGAACAGAGATTCGGTCTCAACCGTAGCAGTACAAATGGTTGGGGAGGAAAGAGCTGCTGCAACATTCAGGCGTCCGCCGGTTTTTACCAGGCCATTCCATGCCGGAAGTACGTCAACGGTATTCATTAACGTAGCCTTGAGCGATGCGACGGAAAGATCCGGGCGGTAAGCCGCCAACAACGCCGCTGCGCCTGCGACGTGCGGAGCGGACATTGAAGTGCCGCTCGATCCGCCGTAACTGGAATTTGATCCGTTAGTTGTGCTCAATATCCCTGTACCGGGAGCAGCCAGATCAACCGACACAACACCATAGTTCGATGTGGCGTTTCGCTGGTCGGATGAATTCGAGTTAGCTACGTTCAGGATGCTTGGCAGATCATAACTGCCTGGATAGAACGGTATTGAATCTGTATTTCCGTTGTTATTACCGGCTGCAAATACGTTAAGTATGCCTGCCTCTCCAAGTGCGTCAATGGCCTCACGAGTTGCTTGGTCATATCCGCAAGCCTCACCGCAACCGCCGTAAGAATTATTGGTTATTCTGATGTTTACCCCGCGTTCCTTCATTATTCTTACGTAATTGTAAGCGTTAATGAGCATTGCTGAGGTTGTGTCGGTCCCCGAAGGGCTGTAGATCTTGATGGCCATCATCTTGACGTTCCAGTTTACGCCGACAACACCGACCGAGTTGTTCCCGACCGCTCCTATCGTACCGGCGACGTGTGTTCCGTGGCCGTGCTGATCGCTGGGGTCACTATCGTTATAACGAAAGTCCCATCCGTAAACATCGTCTACGAAACCGTTACCGTCATCATCAATTCCGTTATTCGGTATCTCACCGGGGTTTGTCCACAGGTTTGCTGCCAGATCTTCGTGAGTTAGCCTGATGCCCGTATCTATAACTGCTACTACCACATCCGAACTTCCAGTAGAAAGGTCCCAAGCTGCCGGTGCGGAAATGCTCTGAAGACCGTAAAGACCCGAACTGGAATATTGCGGATCATTGGGAGTGGCAAGCAGTCTGTAATAGAAATTAGGCTGAACCGCCTCGACCGTAGGGTCTTTCTCATACAGACGAACGGCGGATTCGATCGACATCCCTTTTGGCAGTTTGATCCGCTGCCATTCAGAGTTTGCAATAAGTTCAACGACATCAGCCCCTGAAACTGAATGAACTCTTGTTCTTGCCTTTTTATCCGCTTTTTCAGTGAATTTTACTAATATTTCGTTCTCTACGAACGGACGAGAATTGTTAGCAGATGCAACAACGACGAGTGTGCAACACAAGATCAAGACAGATAGGCTTCGGGGGAATGTCACGGTGCGAAAACTCCCAGTAAATAAGAAAGGTCTGTTTTCACAGGGCTTTCCGAATTTTTTAGGCGAGCGACGGTCAGGCCGTCGTTTTGTTTCAAAGAATAATGGGGCGGCTAGTGGGAATCGAACCCACGACATCCAGAACCACAATCTGGCGTTCTAACCCCTGAACTATAGCCGCCATATTTTTCAAGCTTTTACACGCTTGAAGATCTTCGCCCCCGGCACGACTCGAACGTGCGACCCACAGCTTAGAAGGCTGTTGCTCTATCCGGCTGAGCTACGGGAGCATACCAAGAGCAACTAACAATTCTAGCGAGTGGCCAACCGCTAGTCAAACAATATTCCCATTCGGAAAATTATCCAAAGCAAAAGCATAAGCACAATTGGGAGAAGGCCAATAATGAGCATGAACTTAGCTTCGTTCCCAAGAGTGGGCTTAGGGGGCTTCATTCCTGCTTTCACGTATCTTGTCGAGCATTTGTTCGAAAACCTCGGTCAGGTCCAGTTCACTAGTATCGATCACGACCGCATTTTCAGCAATTGTCAGCGGCGAGTCCGGCCGTGATACGTCCCGCTGGTCCCGCTCGTTTATCTCGGACAACGTTCGTTCATAGGTCGAAATTCGTCCCTTAGCACGGTCTTCCTCGAAACGCCGTTGAGCTCGGGCCTCGGGCTTAGCCGTAAGAAAGAATTTGATGTCGGCGTTCGGAAAGACCACGCTTCCTATGTCGCGCCCCTCAAGGACGCAGCCATTGGGTGCCGACTCGCCAATACGCCGCTGCTGGTCGACCATTACCCTCCGAACTCCGGAATTCGCCGAAACGATTGACGCAGCCTGAGCCATATCTAAGGTGCGGATCTCGGCTGCAACGTCTTCGCCGTTCAGGAAGACACGCATGGAGTCCGGTTCGCCAGTTAGCTCGATCTTCGCTTCACCAACAATTCTTGAAGCCTTATCTTTATCGTCCGGATCGACGTTCATTTGTTTCACGGAGAGGGCGGCCGCTCGGTACATCGCTCCGGTGTCAAGGTAGAGCAATCCTAAGCGCTTTGCGAGCATCTTTCCAAGGGTCGATTTCCCGGCGCCGGACGGCCCGTCAATGGCGACGATCATGATTCCTGAAGTCTTTGCTGTTCTGTTCGCGGGAGATTTTCAAAGA